>JAIWNQ010000207.1 GCA_020216745.1 Candidatus Hydrogenedens sp. | reverse complement strand
GTAGTAGATACAGGTAAACCGGTGATAACGTTGTTAGGAGCATCCACAATGACAGTGGAGTGCAAAGGAACGTTTACCGATCCTGGTGCGACAACGACAGATTGTGATACAAACATTGTAGTAAATGTATCAGGTACAGTTAACACCAATGCTGTAGGCGAATATACCTTAACCTACACAGCGACGGATGCGTCGGGTAATAGTGCAGACCCAGTAACACGGACGGTTCAAGTAGTAGATTCGACGAAGCCGGTGATAACGTTGTTAGGAGATAATCCGTTGGTGGTAGAATGCAAGAGCACGTTTACGGATCCTGGAGCGACAGCGACGGATAGTTGTGATACAAACGTTGCAATAAATGTGTCAGGTACGGTTAACAAGGATTCAGTTGGCGAATACACGTTAACCTATACAGCGGCGGATGACGCAGGTAATACAGCGACGGCGACACGAACAGTTCAGGTTGTGGATACAAAGCCACCGGTGATAACGTTAAAAGGTGAAGCAAAAATAGAGATTAATAAAGGTGAGACATTTACAGACCCAGGCGCAACTGCCATAGATGAGTGTCAAGGTGATGTACAGGTTACTGTTACCGGAACTGTGGATACAAGTGTGGCTAAAGAGTATACATTGACTTACACAGCAAAAGATGCGTCCGGCAATACAGCGACGGCGACACGAACAGTTATTGTGAAGGATGTTACTAAACCTCAGCCTGAAGAAGGTAAGTTAACAATCGTTCCTGAAAAGGTAGACTTCGGCGAACAGCCTATTAACAAGTCATATAAGAGGAGAGTCTTGTTGGTGAACAAGGGTAATGTTGCGGTAAACGTAACTATTTCTGTAGAAGATACAGCAAGTGGTGTTTTCGTTGTAAAACCTGATTCCGGTACCTTAAGTGTAGGAACAGGTGAAACAAAGACGATTGATGTTGTGTTTGCTCCGAAGAAAGCGGGAACCTATAATGGCAAAGTGAAATTGACAGTCAATGATGGTGTCAAGGCAGAAGATAAGTATGTTGACATTGTCGGTGAAGGACAGAAACCGAAACGGAGATTTATCATTTCCTGTTCGCCTGTGGACAATACGACGGGTTATGCAGGTGATATCCTGTTCATAACTTTAACAGCAAGTGCTATGTTATTCTTTGCAACAAGAAGAAGGGCAAAGAATCAATAAACGTCACACAGATGTAAAAAGGCAATTTGAATCCCCACATCTCAATGAGATGTGGGGGTTTCCTTTCATGACTCGATATATCCGAAGTTTTTATTGCTTGTTTATTTTTATTAGAATAAATGAACGATTTATAGTAAAAAGGAATTATATATAAGAGGAAAAAAAGTTACTAAATAGCAAATAATTTATTGGAGAAGTATATGAAGACAAAAATTCTGGCAATTCATTTTCTTTGTTGGTCTATTTTATTTTTTATACAGGCTTATGGTGAAGGACCTGTTTTAACGGTTCAACCTGACCCGCAGTATGAATATATTTTTGGTGTTGTAGAAATTGGGAATACCTCTGAAAAGTATATATATATAATGAATACAGGTCAGGGAACCTTATTAGGTTCAGCCACAATAGAGAAACCCGAAGAGGAATTAGAAAATACTCAAAAGGAAGGTGAACATAGGAAGGAAGGGGAAGAAGGGGAGGAAGAGGAGGTGTTTTTCCTTTCTGGTGATACAAGTTTTTCACTTACTGAAAATCAAATAGCGACCATTAAAGTTCAATTTATACCCCTTAAAGAGAAAGAATATACAGCCAAAGTAAAAGTAGTTGCTTCGGATAATCAAAATGCGGAGATTAATATAAGAGGTATAGGAAAAAAGAAACCCAAAGCATTTTATTTTTTCGGGTGTGGTGATGCTACTTCAAAAAATCATATAGATAAAGTAGATTTCTTATGTCTTTTCATTTTATTGTGCATTCTTCTAAGATTCAATTATAGAAAAAAAGGAATCAGTTTAACCAAGTAATTTATGGAGTTGTATTGATGAAGCGGGTCATAGGTTTTTTTATTATCAGTTTTGTTTTGAGTATACCTCATTTTCTCTTTGCAGATGAAGGTAAACCATCGCTACCACCTCCGAAACATGGGGGTGTTTATGTGATTGCACATCGCGGTTTTCATCAAGGATATCCCGAAAATACATTGATTGCTTATCAAAAGGCGATTGAGTGTGATGTGGATTTTATTGAAGTTGATTTAAGAACAACAGCAGATGGTGAAATAGTAAGCGTCCATAATAGTAAAATAGATGATTACACAGATGTAGTTAAGGGCTCCATTTCACAGTTTACATTAAAAGAATTGAAACAAATAGATATCGGTAGTCGGGTTGGTTCAGAATTTTCAGACCAGCGTATACCCACTTTTGATGAAATATTAGACTTATGTAAAGACAAGGTCGGACTTTATCTTGATATGAAAAGTGTTGACCCTGTCAAGGTTCTGGATAAACTTGAATCATATAATATGAAATATCGGGTTGTTTGGTATGGGGGGAGGAAAGATTTAGAAACGGTAAAAAAACTCTGCCATGGTTGTTTTATTATGCCTGACCCTGGACCAGAAAAACATTTAAAATATGTGCTGGAAATGTTTAAACCGCCAGTAATAGCATCTGATTTTAAGTCGTGCAGTCCTACGTTTGTGAAAATGTGTCATGAGTATGGAGCCAAAGTTTTTATGGATGATGCTGGTCCTGAATCTTGGGAAGAATCTTTAAATTGGGGTGTCGATGGAATACAAACCGACCATCCTGATAAACTAATCACGTTTTTAGATAAAAGGAATAAAAAGGACTGAGCATTCATGATTCAGCTGGATCAAAAGAGGGTACTGTCTGCAATAGATCTTGCCCTAATGCTTCATAAAGAACAGAAACGAAAGGGGAGGGATATCCCTTATATAACACATCTGTTGGCTGTTGCCAGCAAGATTTTGGAAGAAGGGGGGGATGAAGACCAGTTTATTGCGGGATTATTACATGATTCTATCGAAGACCAGAATACACAATGGGCGAGTCAAGTATTAGATGGAGTTGAGATTATAAATTTAGAAATAGACGAAAAACAGTTTTTATTATCTTTACTAACTAATATAGAGGCAAGCGAATATACTTTTACTCTATTAGGGGTAATTTTTAAAAACTTTGGTAAAAAGGTAGCGTTATATGTGAGGCACTGTTCTGATTCTTTTACCTATCCTAAAAAACCATGGAAACAAAGGAAACAGGAATTTATCTCACAATGTTATTATCTTCCACCTGAGGTGAAGCTTATTGTAGCCTGTGATAAGTGGCATAACTTATATACGACCTACTTGGATTTGTGCCGTGGGGGTGATAATATCTGGGAAAAATTCAATGGAGGGAAAGAAGGTTCTCTTTGGTATTATCGGGAGATTATCCATGCCTTAAAATCAAACTGGACACACCCTATCCTTTTAGAATTACAAAGATACTATTTGTATATAACAGAAGAAAGAATTTAATATCCTTTATTACAGTATACCTATGTTATTTAAAACTAACTTTAGGAACACGAGGTACTTTTAGCTTTCTGCCAGCAGGCAGGTAATATGGTTTTTTGAGGTTGTTTAGTTGAATAATTTCCTCTTTGGACACACGTGTATCCCTTGCAATCGTTTCTAATGTGTCTCCATGTTTAACAATATAAATAAATGTGTCACCTGTATTGGGTGGAATTTGATTGGTTGTACTTTTGTTGTCATTCTGTTCAGTTTTATCTTCTGTTTTAGGCTCAATAGGTTCAATTCCAGTGGTTGGCTCTGATATTGCTTTATCTCCTTCTTTTATCTCTGGTACAGAAATTGGCGATAGTTCAGATTCCTTCTTTTTATTTGGAGGAACAGGGCTCTTTTGTTGTATTTGCTGTTTTGTTTGTGAAGGGGATATATTTGCTCCTTCTGGTACATATATGACGAGTTTTAACCCGTATTTAATTAAATTTGGATTGTCAATCCCATTCCAATCAATAATATCTTTGGGTTTAACTCCATACCTTTGTGCAATACTAAATAATGTCTCACCTCGTGCTATTTGATGTCGTATTTCCTTTGTTCCTGGAGGTTGAGGCAGTTTTTGTTTTTTCGTTTGTACTACTTCTGGTTTTTCTTCTTTAGGTTTTTGAATATTCTTTTCAGGTTCTGTTTTATCCTCACTTTTCTCTTGTTTTTCTTTTTGTGAAGATGATGATATTACAGTTTCTTTTTCCAATTCCTTCTTTTGGACATCTTCTTGCTTCTTAGCTTCTCCGACAATTTGCGATAAGTCCTGGTTAAGCTTTTCCTGTTTTACTTCTCCAGCAGGTTCTTCCTTAGGAGGTTCGGTAGAAATCGGTGATTCTGGTAGTGTAGGCTCAGGAGTGGTACTACTGGCTTGTTCTGGCTGTATATTAGGTGGTTCTGTATTTACGGTAGTAGTTTGCTCTTGTGTTTCAGGTTGAGATGGGACAGTTGCGGTTTGTTCTGTTGAGGTAGGTTGAGCACTCCCTTCGGTAGCTTGCGCAATGATTGTTGTTTCAGCAGGGGTAACCGTGGCGGGTGGTTCTGGATGTGGAACGGATTTTGTTTCCTTTTTCGGTAATGGTGAGACAGACATTATTAAGTTGGTAAGTCTTTTTATTCTTAATTCTTTTGCTTCATAAGAGATGTTCTGGTTAATGATGTCGCGTATTTGGGTTAATGTATCGATATCTGAAATCGAAACGCAAATCAAATCCACGCCAACACCTGCCATTTGCAAAGCAATATTTGGAAGCGTTTCCCCTGTGTGTAGTGGGTATTCAGATATATCGTCTGCAATAATCAATCCATCGTATGCCCATTTCTCTCGGATTAGCCCATGAATAATTTTTTGTGATATGGATGCTGGCATGTTTGGAGATTCATCATCTAAAAGTGGAATTGCCACATGAGATACTAATAAAGCAGGGCACTTTTGATGAATAGCTTCTGAGAATGGGAAGAGCCATGTGCCTAATTGTGAGATTGCCTGATTTAAATCTTCTCCTTGACTATCCACTTCTAATGCATACGTTATTTGCGAATCGATTTCTTTCTTTGTTGAGAGGGATTTGCTCGGGAAGTTCGTAACGACAGGAATAACGTTACCTTGCCAGATTCCTTGTATAAAAGAAATTCCTACCCATTGGATTAATTCAGTAGTGTCGCCGATATAATTTGGCTTCTCCGTTTCTGGAACACGTCCTGCAACGTATAATTCAATCATAGGTCCTAAAAACATTGAGATTCCCAAATCTCTTGCCCTTTGAGCGTAAAGCGTTCCCGCCTCTATTATTTTTGATGTATCTGTTGATGTGTTAAATTCTGTAAGTTTCGGTAAATCACTAAATGGAGGGAATGTTGAAATTTGGCTTAAATTTAAATCAATTGCTATTAGAGGTAAGGATTGCCCTTCGGTGTACAAGGCACTATTGATTTTATCTATAATAGATACAAGTCGGTCGTGATTTAAACCACCTTGATAGTTTCTTATAACAACACCAACAGGTCTAATTTGCTTTAAAACTCCCAATGTTTCATCAGAGAATTTTTCTTCATCGATAATGTAGATAAACGGTGCTGTATTATTTAATTCGGATATAATTTTTTGTTCATTATTTTCAGTAGGTTTTGTTATTGAAGGTTCTTCTTTAGGTGTTTCCTTTGGTTCTTGTTTGGCAATTTGTGGTTGTAACAGTATTTCCTTGGTAGGAGGTGTTGTGAATTGGGAGTAAATATAGAACAAGGCAAACCCGACAAGAACTCCTAATGCAAATATGAAAACAATGCGGAATGGTGATTGTTTTTTATACACCTTCACGTTTAAATCCATCGGTTCCATTTCTAACCCTCCATAAATTCAGGTTCAGTTATGTGTATATATGTTCTATATAAGCATAATAAATGAGAATCTCACTCCATTTCAATAAAGAAACGACTACTTTCCCAGTTCCAGTTTGCACCTTTTTATTGATAAAATATAACCCTAAAACACAAAAGAAGAAAGTATATGAAAGCACCTAAAAAACAAAATAAATGCGATTTATTATTTGATTTGTTTGGTTTTCCTTCAATCCCTTTGCAAGGGGCATTACGTGTTAAAAAAAAGGATGGACATATTGAATCATTTAGCCTCCAGAAATTGTCAGAGTCAATAAAAAAGGCACTTCAATCTGGGGAAATGACTGAGAATGAACTGGAATACAGTCTTGCAACTGCTATAAAAACATATTTGAGGGAATGCCATGGCCTTGAAGCAATTGTTTCTACTGAGGAGATTTATTCGCTTACAACTCAGGCTTTGCAAGAGATGGGTTTGAAAAAGGCGTTGAAAATGTATACTGAATATGGACGCCAGAAACATTTACAGCAGAAATTCGCATCACAAGCAAAGGAGACTTTTATTCATAGTTCCAGAAAGAAGAAAATACACGATAAGACGACTAATTTTACACCACTTATCAATCAAAAAATAGAAGAAGTACACAAAGAAATAGAGCAGATATTGAACCCTTTGAATCTGAATATAACTATGTATGAGAAAGTTTCTCAGCATATATTGACAATACTTGACCAACTGCAAATACATTCACCAAGCAAGGAGTTTTTAAACGAGCTCTGTTATCATATTCTAAAAAAAGAAGGGATAATCTATAACTATAAGAGTAAGTATTTGAATCTGCCTATTGATGAGTGTGTTGAGATATTAATTCATGGGATTGATGAAGAAGGGACGCCAGATAAAACAGATGTTCATTTAGGAGAGAAAGTTAAAGAGCAAATATCGCGTGTGCATATATTCTCAGCCGAGTGTATAGACGCTCATGAAGAAGGTATTATTTATCTCCATGCTTTAGACAAACCAGACCGATTTATGAATTTGGAATTACCCACATATCTTATATGGGCATTGAGAAGGAAAGAAAACAAGGCAGTAAAAAGTCCTGGAGATTTCTGGAACGCCTTAAAAGAGATTCATCTTCATTGTGTAGATTATTTCTATGGAGATATTTATTGGTGGGGATTTAATTGGATTATTACTCCGTTTATCAAAGGGCTCGAAGGAACTGATTACAAGGATTGGCTTTCCTCTTTTATAATGTCCCAAGAGAAACATGGCGATAGAACTGCAGATATGAAAGTTGTCTTGGATTGGTATTTGCCAAAAAGATGGATGGATACGTATGTGCTTGGTCATCAAGGTAAGAATTTAGGTACTACTTATTCCAGCTATATTTCAGTTGCTCAAGATTTAATGGTAGATATTTTAGAATGTATTTTTTCAGATAAAACAAGGACAAATAATAATGCTACCACATCGCTATTTTGGCGATTTGACCTCCCTATGACAATAAAACCCTCATCTGTGTTCTGGTCACACCTTGTTTCTTGTGTAGAAGACCATTCTATCCCAGTGTCATTACAATTTGTAGATTATAATAAATTTGATTTACAAACAGAATTAGATACGTGGTCAGTCACCATAAATCTTGCCAGAATTGCTTATAACAATACTACGCCTGATGATTTTTATTCTTCTGTTTATAGCACACTTTTACTCGCTATTCAGGCATGTGAAGAAAAAATGAGGTTTTTCGTTACGTCTATTGAACAGTCTCAACAGAATATCTGGAAATTGCTATTGAATCAAATATTGAAAAATACATCCGCCCCAACTACTATTACAGCATACCCTATGGTATTAAATCTTTGTGGCATACAGGAGGCTATTTACTTATTGACCAAAAAGCAGTCTATTATGAAACCTTTGGAGTTACTACAGCATGCAGAAGTAATGTTGAAAAAAATAAAACGGATGGCTGATGGATGTATACGTGGAAAAAGCATAAATATCCAGATTGCATTAGAAAAAAATATCTATGTATTACAACAACTGGCTCGTAAAGACACGGATGATTGTCCTGAACTACTTTCTTTGTTCACACATAACCAGCCTTTTCATTTTTCACCCTGTTATACAGATGAAATAACACCTTTAGTTTTTTACCATTCGGAAGAACTTATCCCACAATTCTCAAAATTATTTTCTTTAAGTACATATTTTGATAAAAGTCTAACTGTAACATTATCCCCTCAACGCGTTTGGGATAGCCTAATTATAGGTGAAGTAATAGATTTGTTTGCTAAGGAAAATAAAGAATTTATACCTGTTGAGTTTCGTTTTGTCCCTTCAGAGTAAGGACGATAAAGTAATGATACTCGATATTTGTTAGAGATTCTCTATCATTAGGTTTAGATTATTGTCAATAACAAGTAATTGCCCATTCTCTATTTTTTTCCCAACCAGGTTCATCAGAAATTATTTCCGAACAGATGACGAATGCCTTCTCGTGGTTTAACGCTTTACTTTTTAGCAATAGTTTTGTTTCATTTGAAACTGCCTCAAATTCATTTTGGTCATTGGTGCCTTCACGAAATCTTTTTAACATAAAAAGTGTATTCCCGTTGCGATACGCATATAAATAGTTGCCATCCGAAAGAAGAAAATTTAAACTTCCATGGTCTATATAATCATAAATCTTTTGAATACCAAAGCGGATACCTTCAATAACATCACCATTTTGTTCCTCTATATTTTGTATAAGAAAGCGGAAGTATACTTCTGAGTCTGTGCAGTTACGTGTCATACCATTTTTATAATTTTAATAAACATTCATGGTCTACCCAACCGTTATGGGCAAATAGCCAGTTTTTAAATTCAAAAGGATGTGCATTTTCATCGCACACATCGCCGACTGTTGCAAGGCGGACATGTTCAATTATCAGGTGAGAACGGATTTTAGTTGATATAGTGTCATAGCTCTCGCTTTCAACCGAAGAGCAACCTTCTTTTCTTAAATTTACCTTACCTGTTTTGTCATACCAACCAACTCCCCACCCATCTTGATTATATTTTCCAAGGTGTTTAAAATGCTTGAATGAAAAATTAAATTCTACTGTTTTGTTCACTATTACCCCTAATAAACGACACATAACTTTACCTCCTTCTTTGACCTGATATTTTTTTATTTGTAACTGGTAGACGGGGCGGGACTCGAACCCGCGGCCACCGGATTAAAAGTCCGATGCTCTTCCACCTGAGCTACCCGTCCACCTCCCTAAGTTATAAAATAAAAAAAGGAACTATAGTATATCATAATTCCATCAGATTTGGCAAATATAAAAAAATTATATTGAAAAGGAGTTGCCTTATATTTGTGTATTTAAAACATTCTTCTCATTGTATATACCCATTTTTCTCAATCCATTGTGCGATGTATGAACCGATGATGTCAGTTTTAACATCCAATCCGAGGGGTGTCATGTGGCAAACATCGAAGAAATGGTCTGTTCCAGCATTAAACTCTTCCGCCACAGGGATGTATAAGATTCTTTCCTGTTCACAAAAATTTTTTAATTCTTTATTATATATATTAATGATTTTTAGGTAAGTATCAAAGGTTATTATCGCATCGTCCAAAGATACCCATACATTGCGAAGATTAAAGTCATAATATAGTTTTGCAATTATTTCATACCATTTGATTTTAGGATAGGCAAAACTACAGATAGCCATTTGAACTCCCTGATTTTTACAGGCACAGTTCATTGCTCCTAAATTTCTAAAGATTGTTTTTTGCAGGTAATCCGCAATGTATTCATCGGAGGGTAGTAGTTTCCGATTAAATATGCGGTTTAAGAAGGTGGAGTGTGTCAGTATTATCTTACATGAATTCGGTAATTTTAGCCAATATGGGATGTCATGGTAACAGATGTCATTAATAGCATTATAATAGACCAATAAATTAGGTTGAAGTCGAAGGAACTCATTAACCCTGCGAACTTCGCCAAAAGAACGAAAACCACATATCCCTGCATTGATAACATCAATCTTATTGGAATGAAAATATTTATTTAACTTTCTTTCCATAATATTAGGGTAAGTCATATCATTGGAGTTCCCTTCTTCTGTAGTTGAGCCTCCGATACAAACAATACGGAACACTCCATCGGGTTTAGGCATAATAATGTCGTCATCACGAAAACCAAAATTATTATACTGGGCAATATCGTCGGTTTTTCTCCAGTTAGGTTTATAGGAAAAGAAAGTGACAAGCCAGGGACTATCATTAGTAATAGGTGTGTTTGGAGATTTCAATGAGAATGGGTAGTTGTCCCTAATTTCTTTTGCTAATAGAACAATTCCTTCAGATTGTGCTGAAATTTCTACTTGATAATGATAGATATAAAAATTCTCATATTTTAACTGCGTGGAAAAAGGCAAATGGAATGGATTCTTTATTGTTTCCAGAACAGAATTCCATGAAGGGTCATAATAGCCTGATGGGATGCCTTGAACAAGATTATATATATACCTCTCTATAACAGGGTCGCCATGTGATTCTATAATGTTCCCCTTTTTATCAAATTTCATTTCTGCTATACCCTGCAAAGTAAGTTCGTAGTCTTTGTTGCAAGTGTAATTATTAGAAATGGTTGTTTGATAGCCATTTTGTTTATAAGTATTGGTAAAAGATTTTTCATCTATTGATAATTCTTTCAAGATGTCAGGTTTTAGATCATCTGATAAATTCACCATTCTATATACTTTGCCGGTTTGTTTTTCAAATAGAGGCTGATATAGGTAATTGGCTGTTCTTAGTATAACTCGTGTCCCTAATTCTATGGATAAGCATAGAATTACCGTCCACATTAATAGTAGGAAGAGTATATAAAAAACCTTGAAAAGTGATTTTATAGACGACATATTTATCATTTATATTCTTCTAATAACTGCTTTAATAAAACATTATCTGGATACAATCGAATTGCTTTCTCGAGCAAGGAAATAGCCTCCTTTCTATTACCTAATGAGTATTCTAATTTTGCTAATCGATAATATGCTAACTGTGCACATGCTTCTGATTTGTGGGAATACCCGATAGCCTTTTTATATATTTTTTTTGCTTCGTTTGTTTGTCGTGATAATTCATAAGCACGACCCAATCCACAAAGAATACAAGGAGAGTCTGGTGTTTTGTTTCTTAAGTCAGACCATAATTCTAACCATTCTTTTTCGGAAAAATAATGGATATTGTCGTGTATATCCTCTATTTGGATTATTGGCTCAACTTTATAGGGGATTAATGAAATTAAACTCGTAGAATAATAAAACACACTTTCGATGTCCGTGCTGTGTGATTTGAGAAACGAGTTTATAAATGGGGGATAAACAAGATGTAAATCAGGAGTAATTTTCAACAGGAACTTGAGTATATCTAAAGACTTCTGGTAATCTTGATTATCCGCCATATAAGTCCCTGCGGTAAGCATATATGCTATTTGTCTATGTAAAGGAAGAGTAGAACACAATGTATTATCTAAATCCTGTTCGTTTTTCATAGCCAGTGAAAATAGTTCTTTCAAATCATAGTACATGCTTGTGTAAGGGGTTGAAAGTAAAATGTCTCTATTTAGAGAGATAGATTTAGAGAGAGCTTCTTTTGCAGTATTTACATCAGTTAAACTCTTTGAATAATAAAACCATGCCACAGAGGAATCCTGAAGTTTTGATATAACATCTTTCCAAAAACGTTGCTTATCTTCTTCTGAAAGATTGCTTTGTAACAATAAGTTATTCAATTTAATACCCAAAATCGGTTCATGTGGTTTGTTGGACATCAGTTGTAAATATATTTCCTTTGCTTGTTCAACTTGTCCTGTTTTTTCATAAATACTTGCCAATGTAAGACCATATTCAATAGAATAGGGTTCTTCCTCCATAAATTTTTGTAGAATCTCATACGCTTTTGTCAAGTCCCCATTATAGAAAGCATTATTAGCATTATTGATGCCCATCCGTTTTGTAGATATTCCATACGGTTTCCAGCAGGGATTAATCATTTCTTTTGAATAAGGGGCTATTTTCTGATATAAATTGGGTAATTCATCCTGCACGAAGTAATAATTTATGAATAAAGGAATATGTTCGGGATTGCATATTTTATATATATTTTGAACTTGTAGATTATTCGTATCTTCAATTCGTATTCCTATAAAACGGTTCCATTCAGAGTTCAAATCTTGTAGGTGTTCGTAAACGGGGATAAAGTATCGAACATACACAGATTGAGTATCGGATGGTGTGTAGCGAGTTATTGTTAAATTGCAAGAAAAATCATCTAATCCGTCGTATAGGACTTCGAAACATGCAGGAAATTTGTTAACTAAAAAATCTACAACGACTATGCTCACTTCAAAAAAAGGAACTGCCATAAAATGGTCATCAAAACGGAGAGATAAGGGCTTTTCAAGAGAATAAACGGTTCCTGCTTGGGTTGTATAACTTTTGTAAGATACTGGTACTCGTTCCGCTGTTTCGTACAAACGAAATAATTGAGTAAGTTGATGACTTTGAGTTTGTCGGGCAACAACTAAAATACCGAAAGCAAAAAAAGTGATAGTAAAACCAATAATGCAAAACCTTTTGAAGATTCTCTTTAACTCATGTATATTTTCATCTAATTTCTCTTTGCCACCTTTCCATAGCTGACATAATCCATGTAAAGAAACATTCAAGGCTAAAAAATATAGCAGATATGGAACAAATGCCAGATAAAAATTATGGCGAAAATTGAATTGAAGTGTCTGAATACTCATAGCGAAAAGTAAAATTACTGAGAAACAAATTCCTTTATGTAAGTCTATCGCCATGAAGATAATGAGAACAACAAGTGAGAGTAATGTTCGATAGGGATTGATGGGTAAGGTACTGGTCAATATGCGGTCTGACAATCGTGCTATTGAAGAATAAATACGTATTACTATATCCGCAGGAAACCAATAAAGATAGGTAAAAAATAAATTTCGCTTTTCCAGTTCTGAATTTTTTTTAACAAACAATTCGTAATCGTTTAAAGATTCATTATAGTAACTATGATTATCAGCAGTTACGGAAACGAGCAAGTCATTATATTTAGGCATGCGTTCGTAGTTTGTGCGTTGAAGACCAGCGAGGTCATCATGTTCGGTTCCAAAACCCATCAAGATATCATGCCAGCCTAATGTGCCAAATTTATGAAATGACTGCAAAATGGGATAAGATGAAAACAAGAATACAAGTATCGTGATGATAACACCTACTATTCGGATAGGGATTTTGGGAATATGGTTTTCCTTAGGGACTATTATTAAGATGAATAACGATAAAATAAAGAACATGAGTAAATCACGACGAAAACCTATCCCTATCCCACAGATTAGCCCTAATAGTAAACAGGATACAAGGAACCGCTTGTTAGACCTTTTCCCCTGAATTAAATAGAAAAGAATGAGAATAACAGTTAGTATGAATGGAGCCCGCACAAAGTCACGAAGGATAGGGAGAATAATTAAAGCTATTCCTGATATAACAAAATAAAAACCAATAAAAATAGAAAAATAAGGAGGAAGAAATGTCCTTGCTATGGCATAAACAATTAGCACGGTCAAAACATATAAAAATACAAGAAACCAGCGCAAAACTTCCCATGAAACACCAAAAATTCGCCAGACCAGACCTACTGTATATATTAAATATCGGTGATATTGTTGATAAATATCTAAATCCTGTGCTTGAAATTGAGCGGGGATATATTCTGGCAAAAATATTTGTTCATTAAAATCCAGAAATGAGCGAAGATGGGGGATACCAGATGGGTCAGTATTCACAAATCCTTTTCCACATGCAAAAAGAATAGAAGGAATGTATAAATCAGTCGAAATACTTCCACCTGGACCATGCCAATCCCGTAAAGACTTTTCTGATAGAATTATAGAAAAACCAATAAGAAATACTATCAAAACAATTTCGAATATAATTGAAAAATATAAAACTTGTTTTGAAGAAAAAGACATAAGAATAAATTTATGACGACCTATGAATAAGTAATTTTTAAAACTTGTTGCTCTAACTTCAATAAATTATACTTAATTTTGAACCACAAAAACCCTTCTAAAGAAAAGGATGAGCTGTGTTTCCTATCATAATTATTATTAAGAGCCCCCTCTATTTATCTAATTCTGTTAGTGGGGGCTCTTCCAGTTCAAGTATCTTTTTAGATTCGTCAGTGTCTAATTGTTCAACATTCTTAAGTTTGCGGTCGATTATTAAGGTTCGTTTTTGAGCTTGTTCTATTTCATTAGCAGCAGATTCTAATTTTATTTTTGTTTTGGTTAATAAATCATTAAATTTCTTGAACTCAGTTTTCACTGCTCCTAACACTTTCCAGACTTCCTGTGATTTTTTTTCAATGGCAAGGGTTCGAAATCCCATTTGAAGACTGTTCAGGATAGCAGTGATTGTTGTTGGACCTGTGATTATCACGTTCAGCTCTTTTCGAATCTTTTCAAATAAACCAGGAACTCGAAGAACTTCAGCAAATAATCCTTCTACTGGAAGAAACATTATGGCAAAGTCAGTTGTGTGTGGTGGGTCAATATATTTTTCACTAATATCTTTTGCTTCACTCGTAATACGGGTGGTTAATGATTTAATGGCATCACTCATCGCATTAGTATCCGCAATCTGTTGTGCATTTAAAATTTTCTCATAATCTTCTCTTGGAAATTTTGAATCAATAGGTAGTAATACATATTTTCCATCTTCATCTTTTGCAGGAATTTTTATTGCAAACTCTACTGCGGTCTCTCTCTTAATTTTTGCATTCTTTTCATATTGATTTGGAGTTAGAATGTCTTCAAGTATGCTTTCCAACTGTAACTCGCCAAAAATGCCCCGCTGTTTAACATTCGTTAATACCCGTTTTAAGTCGCCTACATCTGATGCGAGTGTTTTCATCTCACCCAATCCTTTATAGACGCTTTCAAGTTGTTCACTAACCGTTTTGAACGATTGAGACAAACGGTTTTCAAGAGTTGTTTGAAGCTTTTCATCTACCGTTTTACGCATCTCTTCTAATTTTGCTTCATTTTTCTCTTGCAAATGGCGGATTTCTTTCTTCAATGTCTCATTAATATCTGTAAGGTTTTTAGAATTAAGTTGTGTTAGTTGGTTCAAGTTCTCCGAGAAGATTTTTAATTGTTCTAATTGAGCTTGAGATAGAGATTTTAAGGTGGTATTTATGGTTGTCAACAACTCAGTTCGAGTTCGGCTCATCTCATCAAAGAACGTTTTGTTAAGAGTAGACTGGTGTTCTGTCACTTTTTGTATTTGGTTTATGATATCGTTTATGGATTTTTGGGAAAAATTAGAAAGTTTTAAAAGCATGAAACACTCGTAAAGGAGAAATAAAAAAATAACGGGTAGAAAAATAGTGGATATAAGGTAAACCGTAGTTATAGACATAAATATTTACTCCTTTTTCTTTTGATTTTGTAGCTAATAATACTATATCAAAAAAATACGAGATGTTGAATTATACGAAGTATAATTCAGCAATAGAACTCTGTTTTATGATGTTTAATATTATATAATGTAACTTATGACTTACTATCAGGTATTTCGCAATAGATATAGAGGTTTCACCCTTATTGAGTTGCTGGTTGTTATTGCCATAATCGCAATTCTGGCGGGTATTCTTTTGCCCGCTTTATCTCGTGCTCGTGAATCGGCACGCCGTTCTTCGTGTGCTAATAATCTAAAACAAATTGGCTTATCTCTAATTATGTATGCTAATGAAAGTAAGGGCAATTTCTATCCCCCTATCAAAGCGATAAAAACCCCTTGGACAGAGAATGCAACCCCTTGTAGTGTGGTAAATACAGAAGAATCGTTTTTTGAACCGAAGTGGATGTATCCCGAATATCTATCCGATTTGAAGGCATTGATTTGCCCTTCGGATATTGACCGAACTGTTGCATTGGGACCCGGAGGCTGGCTCAATCAAGAGACCCAGGAACCCGATTTATGCAAAATTAATGATATTTCATACAGTTATTTAGGGTGGGTAGTTGTCCCATCGCTCTATTTAGTTCCCAACGGAAATGAACAGGCACCCGACCCACGCACAGAGATTGAAGGGGCTTTTGTTACTGTGTTCCGTGAGATGCTGGATGAGGCTTTGAATGCACCCCTCAATTCTGTTGCAAGGATATACGACCGCGATTTGTCGTTTTATCCATTTTATCCTGGCGATACTCAAAAACGAGTGGTATATCGTCTTAGAGACGGTGTTGAGAGGTTTCTGAACTTTATCTCTTCTACATCAGAAATTCCAATAATGTGGGATAATTTGTTCAAAAAAGGGGAAGGCGAGGGATATAATACTCCCATGCTTAATCATCAACCCGGTGGAGGGAATGTCTTATATCTTGATGGACATGTTGAATTTATCCGTTATCCAACCCAATTCCCTTATACCCGCGTGTGGCTAACAGTGTGTAATCAAATGAATGGCTTTCATTAGGGAACTAAAAACTGCTAAGAGTGTTTATTATTATCAGATTGTAATACAACAAAAAAATTGTTGGAAGGAAAGAAAATATGAAAGACATGTCGCGTCGAGAATTTGTGCAAAAAATTTCAGTCCTCAGTATGGGCTCATTTATGCTTTCTCAAATGGCTTATTCGGAGAATAAAACGGAAAAGAAACAAGACCGTCCTAATTTTATTGTTGTACTGGCAGATGATATCGGTGCAAAAGAGTTGTCCTGCTATGGGAATAAAGAAATTTGCACACCCAACTTAGACCGCATGGCACAAGAAGGAGTAAAGTTTGAGACCTGCTATGCTACACCTATTTGTCACCCTACCCGTGTTATGCTGTTAACAGGACAATACGGTTGTCATAACGGTATATATAATTTTGCTAATATGCGAGGAGGACCGGAGCCTGATAGTGATATAGAAGATATTGCTAAAAGTCATCGAACCTTTATCAATCTGCTGAAAGAGGCAGGCTATACTACTGCCATGTCTGGCAAATGGCAATTATCCGGTAAACTACCTAAACTTATCTTTGAGTGTGGATTTGATGAATATTGCACATGGGCATATAAAAATTATATCCCGCCAGATGTTCAATATACGAGTGGATTTGAAAGCGATGGTAGATATGCCCGATATTGGCATCCGTCTATTGTTCGAAATGGTGAGTATGTCCCAACAAAACCCGATGACTATGGACCCGATATACATAATCAGTTTGTTATTGATTTTATGAACCGCCACAAAGACCAGCCATTTGTGATTTATTATCCAACCTGCCTCACTCATGCTCCTTATGTGCCGACACCGGATTCAAAAAAAGAAGGTGATGATTTAAAAAAGAGTGATAAAAAAAATTATAAAGCCAATGTGGAATATCTGGATAAACTCATGGGAAAACTGATAGAAGAGATTGAGAAGGCGGGACTGAAAGAAAAAACCATCGTTATTTTTGCAGGGGATAATGGTACGGGGGGATCAGGTAAAGGGGAGCCTACGGAATTAGGAGCACGTGTGCCGATGATAGTTTGGGGACCGGGTTATGTCAAACAACGAGGCAGTGTAATGGAACTAACAGACCTGTCGGATATTCTGCCGACGCTATGTGATTGGGCAGGTGTGACTCTACCCGATGATAGACCAATTGATGGTGTATCCCTGGTACCGTTTCTCAGCGGAAAAAGAGAAACAACCCGCGAATGGATATTCAGTTTCATTGCTGACCGACGCATCCTGAGGACAAAACGCTGGCTATTAGAAGACAATTCCCCTCTCCATTATGGGAGACTATATGACTGCGGAGATTGTCGTAACGGGACTGGCTATAAAGAAGTAACCAATTCCGATGATGCCGAGGTTATCAAAGCCAAAGAATATTTCAACCAACTTTTAGAAAAACTTCCCGCTCCTAAATTAGACCACGAAGGTCCTCCCACAGAAAAGCAAAAAGAACAAAAAAATAGACAAAAAATAAAACAAAACAAACTTGAAAGACGAGTAAAGAAAAGAATGCAAGAAAAGTAGAACTATGTTCCCTTATATTTATTAGTAGGATTATTAATATATAATTCTATTATTAATGGGTCATTTAAAAAGTATTTTTCAATACACTTTTTAACTTTCTCCCAGGGTAATCCTCCAAGTCCACAACCAATTTGAGGCATGGCAACGGAGTTTATCCCCCACTCTTTATAATGCTCTTTAAGATAAATAAGTCCATCTTCAATCCATTCTATTTTTGAACTCCCTCTCCAATGAATTTTTGTCGGGAAAAGAATTATTCCTGGTCTTGTTTGACTGAAAAGATCAGGCTGAATTGCCATCTGGAAATCTTTTTTAAATTCTTCTTTATTTATTTCAAATTTTGTTTCAGAGATATTTTATATTTAGGACAAGTAATACTGTC
>JAIWNQ010000206.1 GCA_020216745.1 Candidatus Hydrogenedens sp. | reverse complement strand
AATATTTTTTTGTTTATTAATAGTAGAATTATCAAGAAAACTAAAGAGACAAGGCCTTGGAGAATAAATTTACTATTTTTACTCTTGCTATTCTATATTGTAAATTTTATTTTTAGACAAATTTGATTTTTCAGATTTTTATTTAACAGGATACAAATACGTAGATGGAATTAAAATCAACTTCTTTATTGAAAGGACAGGTTATGGTCATACCAATTAGAAGATTTAGGGGAGAGTTAAATATAAAAACTTTAATAGTAGTAGTTCTTTTTATGGTTATATGTTGTTTGTGGGTATTTGGAAGTGATGGGGAAGGGGAAACGGATTTTGTTCTGGTAAAGAACGGCAAGCCTGTTTGTTGTATTGTTGTATCTGAAAATCCGACGCTATCAGCACGCCTTGCATCATTGGAGTTGCAATACCATATCTTGAAAATGACAGGGGCGGAATTGCCTATTAAAAGTGATGCAGAACCTGTTTCGAAACGGAAAATACTTGTTGGAGATAGTCATCTTGCTAATGATTTAGGTTTTCGGAGTTCAGACCTGGCTCCACAGGAGTATATTATCGCATTTCGCACAGATGCGCTGATTCTTTTAGGTCGGGATTGGGAAGATACAGAAGCAAATCGCCGTGAATTAGGCAGACCGATGAGTTGTGGAAACACCCTCGCAGATACACGTCATAAAATTGATTATTGGCAAACTGTCGGTATGCCATTGCGTAGTCAAGGGGAAATGGAATTGCCTGGGGTATATGATGACCAGGGGACTTGTTATGCGGTGTATCATTTCCTCGAACAGTTTTGTGGTGTTCGCTGGTATGGTCCGAATGAGATTAATGTTATTATTCCTACTCAATCTACACTTATGGTAAAAAGCATAGATATTCGCCGTTCACCTGCGTTGAAATATCGGGACGCTTTATGGTCAGGTTTCTGGCCCTTTATGCAAAAGCAATGGGGGACGGTATCCCGTGCTGAAGTATTTCTATTCTGGCGACGATTGCGTTTAGGAGGTGAGAAATGGGCAGGGAACCACACATTCCATAAATATACAATTGAGAAGTATTTTACCGACCCGGAATATCAGGCGAAAGGCTCTGGTTCCGGTACACAGCTGTGTTATACACACCCCAAACTGATACAGGAAGTATCACAGATGGCAGATGATTTTTTTGATGGAACTAAGGATGTGCCGGAAGGCTGGAAAGCAGTAGGAAACTATTTCGCTATTGTTCCTGATGATAATTTGAAATTTTGCCGATGTGACCGTTGTCGGAAATTAATAACCTCTGGTCGTGATATGTGGACGGGACAGTTTAGTAGTGGTCGCATGAGCAATTATATTTTCTCCTTTGTGAATGCGGTAGCAAGAGAATTACAAGAGACACATCCAGATAAATATATTACCGCCCTTGCATATTGGGAATATGCCTTACCTCCCCGTGGTTTTGATATTGAGCCAAATGTATCCATAGCCCCATGTCTACATACCTGCTACTATGCTATTCATAAAGAAATGCGAGAGAACGATATGAACCTATATCATGACTGGCTGAAAAAAGCAAAGGCACCTGTTTTTTTGTGGAATTATTATCACCATCCGATGGAGGCGGGATTGGTAGGTGGATTTAAATGTTTCCCAAACATTATGGTTCATAAGACCGCAGAAATTATGCGGAAGTTTATCGGGGACGGAATACGAGGTATTTTTATATGTGGTGAACAAGATATGTTAGAAGGGTATGTTATTGCTAAAATCTGGGATGACCCGACGCAGGATGTAGATGCAATATTAGATGAGTTTTTTCATCTCTATTTCGGCAGTGCAAGTGAACCTATGAAAAAATTTTACCTGTCAATTGAGCAAATTGCGTGCAATCCGGAGAACTACCCGAAGCCATATTACAAACCGAATGGAATTGACTGGAAAAATGTAGCATGGACCACTTTAGGTACAGAAGAACGAATGATGGAATTAGGCGAGCTTATTTCACAGGCACAGTCCTCTGCACAAACCGATGCAGAAAAACAGAGAGTCCGACAATGGCAAGAAGCACTCTGGGACTGGATGCTTAAAGGTCGAGAAGAATATTATTCAAATCAAAAACATGAGTAGTGATGATATGAAGGGAAATCTTTTAAGATTAATGTTTTAACAAATTTATAGTATATTAAAATTAAAAAATGATGGGATATTTTATTGTATTTTGATTTTAGTCTTATATCTATATAGAATTATTACGAGTTATATTCTATAAAGTCTAAGGAGAAAAAGTATGAAGAATTGTGGGTTTGTTTTGATTTTAATGTTGCTCATCGGACAATTTGCCTATTCTTTCCCAGAAGTCGTATGCGTAAACCCTCAAATACTTATACAAAAAGTATTTGGAACAGAAACACCTGGGGGAAAGTATAAGCATCCAGCATCCATAACAGAACTGGATAATGGTGATTTGTATCTGGCATATTATTGCGGTACTGGGGAGTATGAAGATGATACAAAAGTATTTGGTTCAAGGTTGCCGAAAGGTTCTAACCAATGGCAATCGCCAGTAGTTATTGCAGATATTCCGTGGCTTGGTGAGGGAAATCCTGTAGTTTGGCAGGGACCAAATGGTATTGTCTGGTTATTTTATGTGGTGCGATATGGTGAAACGTGGTGCACATCGCGGATACATTATAAAATTTCAAAGGATGGAGCCAATACATGGTCTGACTCTGCTGTGCTTGCATTTGAGCCAGGTATGATGGTGCGTTCTCAACCGTTGTTGTTAAGCAATGACAAATTTATTCTGCCTGCATACCACGAGAAAGGTGATGACCCAGAATTTACTGCACCAGAAACAAGCTCCGTATTCTTTATTCATGATTTAAAAACTCGCACATGGACACAAAGCAATCATGTCCACTCACGTATCGGTAATTTACAACCTTCTGTTGTAGCCTTGAGCAATACACATCTTCTTGCATACTGCCGTCGAGGAGGAGGGTATGACCCAATTCCAGATGGTTTCATTGTGCGAACCGAGTCGTTTGATGGCGGGAAGACATGGACAGATGGCGTAGACACAGAATTTGTAAACCCTAATGCTGCTATCGACCTTATAAAGTTAAAAAATGGACATCTTCTATTGTTTTTTAATGATAACCCAGGGGATAGAAATCCTCTTTCCGTAGCAATCTCAATGGATGAAGGGAAAACATGGAAGATAAAAAGAGACCTTGTGCGTGGTAAGGATTCGTATGCTTACCCGTATGCCATACAGTTGAAGGATGGTAGAATAGCATTGATTTTTACCTCACATGAACGCACACAAATTAATCTCGCTATTTTTACTGAAGACCAACTTATTAACTGGAATGAAAAAAGTAACAATAAGGAATAACCCATGATTAGCACAACTTTATTTTCCATACATTTTATCCTTTTCCATGCCATTCTCTGGGTTAATGCTTGCGAATGGGGCGAATTAAATGTCCCAGAGGATGGAAATTATGCTGTTTGGGTCTGGACAGAAAAAGGCAAATCAGGAGAAGTAATTATTGATAATCAAAAATTATCTTATTCTGCACCTGAAAAAGAGAAAGATAAAAAGGATGTAACAGACTATATATGGTTGAACATAAAATCATTAACTATAAAAAATAGCCAAACCATACAGGTTCATGGAGATACAAATGTCTTTTCTATTGTGCTCTCCAATCAGACAGATTACAATCCCGAGATATGGTGTAAATACGCACGAGTTTTACAAGAGCCAAAACGAGTATCCGATGCTCGTGTAGAGATGATACGCAATACAAATACAGTTTTTACTATGCCCCATTTTGACAATTTACAGGACTGGGAATCATTTGCAGAACACCTTCGCCGAACCATATCTATTGCATGTGGTCTCTTCCCTGAGCGAGAAAAGTGTCCGCTAAATGCAAAAATATTTGATAAATTTCAAGGGGATGGTTTTACTGTAGAAAAGGTATATTTTGAATCGTTCCCTGGATTTTATGTTACGGGCAATTTATATCGTCCCGTTAAAGAGGGAAAACATCCAGGGGTTTTATGCCCTCATGGACATTGGAAAAAAGGGCGATTTGAGAATAGTAATATAGGCTCTGTTCCTGCTCGATGCATTACTATGGCTCGCATGGGTTTTGTCGTGTTTAGTTATGATATGGTTGGTTATAACGATTCACAGCAACTCCCTCATAACTGGGGTACTAATTTGCTAAAATTATGGGCTATTCATCCATGTGCCGTCCAGTTATGGAATAGCATTCGGTCATTGGATTTTCTACAAGCATTACCGGATGTTGACCCTGAACAAATCGCATGCACGGGTGCTTCTGGCGGAGGGACACAAACATTTCTACTATTTTCAGTAGAACCACGAGTTAAAGTCTCCGCACCTGTTAATATGATTTCCTGTTCCATGCAGGGAGGCTGTATCTGCGAAAATGCCCCGTTAATTCGCAGAAATGCATCGAATATGGAAATAGGGGCATTAATGGCTCCGCGCCCCATGATACTTGTATGTGCCACAGGTGATTGGACACGGGCAACTCCTCGGGTGGAATATCCTGCAATCCGAAGCATATACAAATTGTATGGTGAAGACGCAAATTTAGAATACCAGCAGGTCAACGCAGAACATAACTATAATAAAGAAAGCCGTGAAGCGGTATATCGTTTCTTTGGGAAACGGTTCTTTCCACAACAAAATTGGGAACAATTTTCAGAGCCAGATTTGGAAATTCCACCGAAAGAATCACTTCGCGTTTTTACAGATGATAAAATTGAAGAATTGAAAAAAGCAGGTTATGATGAAACATTAAATAAATTCGTTTCCGAGAAAAAGTCATTGCGAAATAAATATATTGCAATAAAAAAAGAACAGGTAAAAGAATTCCGTGAAAAAGATAAACATTCTCTCGCCATTGTAACCGGTGCGGAAATACCTGCTATAAATGATACGTTGGGAACATGTGTCTCTGTGAGTAGAGAAACAACCTTTGTGTTAGAACGCTGGATTATATCACGGGCAAAAATTCACGACCAGGTACCTTTATTATTTTATAGGTCTAATAAACCAGAAACACAAAAAGTAGTGCTATGCGTTCATCATGAAGGCAAAGGATATTTTGTAAATCCGGATGGCTCACTTCATCCTGCACTTCAAAATCTTATGCAAAAAGGGTATGCAATCGCTCTGGTAGACCTATTTTTAACAGGAGAACATCAATCACCGTTTGAAAAAGTTAAGAGGAAAGAAACCTCAAATTATCTGGATACATTCTTGAATACTCGACCTGCCGAACAGATACAGGATATTATCACATCGCTGGTTTGGTTAAGTTCCCGTAGAGATTTGCAAACACCTATTACATTAATCGGTATGGGAAATGCCGGTGTATTGTCATTACTCGCAGGGGCTATTTGTGATATTGCTAATCCTATCTTTGCAGATATGAACGAACTTGACCTAAATGATGATAGTATTTGGGAACAATATTTTTATATTCCCTGTATTCGGAGTATTGGCGATATCCAGAACGCCTTATGGTGGATTGTTCCTGAACAAAATTGCTCTATTTTCCATGTCCATCCAAATCTGTCTCTCTATGCACCTGTAGCTATTCAAAATCAAATCAAAGATTTGAACGACCTTGTAGCACTTGTAAATTAGAATAGTAAGGGATAAAAATACGAACTCGTATCTATTGCTCGGATATAATATAATATTCAAAAACAAGTAAAGGAGATAAGCGTTGGAAATAAAAGTTTATGAAATAACTCCTTTTTTTGTGAACACTTACATTTTGATTGATGATGGAGAAGCCATTGTTATTGACCCCGGTGAAGCAAATATGAGACTCATTCAGGACCTAAAGAATTTGTCTGTTCGTGCTGTTATTAACACACATTGTCATATAGACCATTGTGGAGGTAATGCCAGTGTTTGCCGTGCAACAGGTGCTCCGTTGTTGATGCACCCTGAAAGTGAAGTTGTATTGCAAACTTTGGGACAGCAGGCTCTGCTGTTTGGCGTTCCGTTTCAATCCTCTCCACCCCCTGATGACTACCTTCAAGAAGGAGACGAAATTAAGGTAGGGAATATTACGTTGAAGGTGTTATATACTCCAGGGCATGCGCCTGGGCATATTTCCTTAGTAAGTGATGGTTTCGTATTTGTTGGCGATGTTCTTTTTCAAGGTTCTATTGGGAGAACAGACCTTCCCGGTGGCGACTATGATACATTAATAAAATCTATCAAAGAAAAACTCTTCGTTTTACCTGATGATACCATCGTTTATTCCGGACATGGTCCTGCGACAACCATTGGTATTGAACGAGAAACAAACCCATTTGTGGGCGAGTTCTGAGGAACTGTTTATGACACTTTTTTTATCATTATTTGTTTTTATTTCCTCTTATGCAGTTCCTTTTGATGTCCAATTGTCTCCTGACCAGATATTGCCCATTGTTTTTATTGATGAACCGCTAATTGTTGCAGTTTCAGGACCGCCTAATACACCATTTGAAATGGAAGTAAATATTACCAATATAAATGGTGAATCGGTTATTCAGTTCATCCCTGACAAACCGATTACATATCCGAGTGGAAAATATTGGGTCTCTGTTTCCGAATTAACTCCATTACGGACGTTTTTAATAGCAAACATTTCGATAAAGTATAAAAATGAGTCCAATGAGTGGAAAATCCCTTTCTGTAGAGTTGAACGAAACACAGAAACGTCAGGGTTGCCACCAGTTGTTCTCCACAATCCAGATAATGATGGTTTATATGTGGCTCAAATGATAGGGATACGTAAGGTATCTTTTGATGACAACACATCAGATTTAGAAACACGTATAAAAAAAGCAATATCCATGAAATATTATGTTTCATTTGTTTTTAACTATGACAAACACGCATCTCCATTAGATGCTTTTGAAGATTTAAATAATCGGTTTGGCGGTTATATAAGCACATGGGAAATCGAAGGTAATTATACCCCTGATTTTTTAAATAAATGTGTCCAGATAGCAAGAAAATCTAAAAGTATAGGGACATTTCGTCCTTCATTCAAATCGTTAGAATCAATACCCTCTGTTATTCAAGCGGTTTCTTCTGAAGAACTTCATGAAATTGCATGGAGTGGCGAGGTACAAGGACGAGAAAATTTTGATATAGTAAGGAATACAATTATTGGTTATGGTGGAGAAGGTATTAAGCTATTTCTACATTTTAATAACGGGAATTTGCCAGCAGACACAGTTGCCCAAATTCAGAAACTTTGGGAAATGAAATCTTGTGGCGTAGATAGTTTCGTAATTCCATATACAGTGTTAATCCAGGACGGCAAAGTCTCACAACTCTTATCTTTTCTATCAGGTATTTCCCGTTTTTGGGGTGAAGAGGCGGAGTCAGTCGGGTGGTATACGTATTCAGATAATTTGCATGCGTTTATTTTCCAGACATTAACTCATTGGTTTATGGCTTTCTGGGGTTCAGAACCGTTGAAATTAACAGGAGAAGGTTTAGCGACAACTCAACTTTTTGATTGCTATGGAAACCCTGCAACATTACCGCAAATTGAAAATGGGACACTGAGCCTCAATTCAAGACTTGAACCCCAGTATTTGATAGGCAATACGTATGAAGTATTATATAAAGCGGCTGAAAATGCGTTGGCAAGGTTAGCTCAAGAAATAAACAGTGATACCTATACTTCGTTGAAAAATCCCGTTATCACGAACGCTGTGAAGAGTATTGCTGATAATCCTAAAGATAGCCAAAGTCGTAGTCATATCTTAAATCTGTTGCGTGAATTACCGCAATTGGAACAAGTGCAGGTAAAAGATTATGAAACATTCGTTCGAAAAAATTTACTTATTGCTAAATTGTCCTGCTTTATTAAAAGAACGTGCATTACCGAGCAATTTCGGGGGGAACCATTCCGCGAACCTCTTTTAGACATCATTACTCGTAGTGAAGAGAAAATAACAGAGTATCTAACAGGTTCCACATCACATTCCGAAAATGATTATCGGGCAAATTGGATTTTGTCAGAGGTACATCAACTTATGGAGCGTGCAAGCAAGTTAACCTCCGCAGGTAAACGTATTGAGGCTACAGGGTTAGCATATCTTGCAGAGAGCAGGGCTCAATCTCTCGAATATCTACGGTCTTCACCAGTGGCTATTCCAGATATCGATAAATTAACTCCAATTACACCAATAACTATAGCGAAAAAGGAAGAACAAAAAGTAGAACCGCCGAAACCTACTGAAACAGCCGTATCTTCTGAAAGTAAGACATCTGTTGCAACTACTACTGAGCCTAAGCCTAAGAAGGAAACAACCGAAGGTCCTATTCTACATACAGTCAAGCGAGGTGAAACTATTGCTTCAATATCCAAACTTTATGGAATTTCTGAGGCAGAATTCTGTGCTTGGAATGGGGTACGTAAAGGTTCAGCATTAAAGGCGGGTAAAATTTATAAAATACTACAGCCTAAAACAAAACCTGAGCAAAAAACAGAAGAACCAAAAATGGTTGATGCTAATGAATACATTGTACAAAAAGGGGACTACCCTGCTCTTATAGCAAAAAAACTCGGTGTGTCTACAAACGAACTGTTAAAGGTGAATAACCTTACAGAAAAATCACGATTACAAATTGGACAAAAACTAAGAATACCAGGTGATAAAAAACAGAAGGTAGAAGAAAAAAAGCAGGAGTCAGCATCACCTTCGCAAGAAAAAGTAGAACAACCAACCCCACAAGAAGCGGTAACACAAGAAGCAGTAATGCAAAAAGAGGGAGAAGAGAAAACAGAAGAAAGACGAGAAGAAAAACTGTTAGTTCAAACAGAACAACCCTCTATAGAAACAAAATCAGAAGAAGGAATGAAGATATATAAATTGCTTCCTGGTGACACTCCTGCTATTGTTGCCAAAAAATTTGGTGTACCTGTTCAATCTCTTATGGAATTTAATAATATAACTGACCCCACAAAATTACGGGCGGGTCAGGAATTAAAGATACCCTCAGTAGAAGGTAGCAAAATAAAAGAGGAACCCAAAAAAGAAAGTCTTAAATCGGAGAAAGAAGAGCAAAAAACAGAATCATCAGCACCTCAAAGCACGGAAGAAAAAATTCATATAGTTTCTAAGGGAGATAATCCATATACAATAAGTAAAAAATATGGTGTCCCCTTAGATGCTCTACTCAAGGCGAATCAATTAACTGAGAAATCAACTCTTAGCATAGGACAAAAGTTAATTATCCCCGCCCCTACAAAGGAACAATAGGTATTTTGATTTTATCTGTTTTATCTTAAACCTAACGCATCCATCATGTCATACATGCCAGGTTCACGACCATGAATAAATCGTCCTGCACGGATAGCCCCTTTGGCAAAATTGTCCCGATTATGTGCAATATGTGTTAATTGTAGACGTTCCCCATGTCCAATAAAGTATACAGTATGTTCACCAACGACATCCCCTCCACGAACTGCTAACACGCCGATTTCCTCCTTTTTACGGGGTCCAATAACTCCTTCTCTCCCATATAAAACATGTTTTTTAGAGTCTAAATTTAACCCCTCTGCTACTTCCTTTGCTAACCGTAAAGCAGTGCCACTGGGACTATCTTTTTTTTGATTATGATGAATTTCTACAATTTCTGCATTGTAATCCATTCCTAAACATTCCGCAACTTCTTTTACTAAACGGAATAACAAATTTACACCGACACTCATATTCGGTGCATATAAAATGGGAATTTCCTTTGAAAAATCTCGTAGAGATTGTTCTTGTTCTGAGGAAAGCCCTGTTGTCCCTATTACAACACCTTTCTTTAAGGAACACGCAATCTGAGTATGACGAACAGAAGACGCTGGTTGAGTAAAATCAATTAACACATCTGCTTTTGCTATTTCGTCTTTAGCGTTATCACCTAAAACAATTTCTTTAGGACTGCCTTTTTC
>JAIWNQ010000205.1 GCA_020216745.1 Candidatus Hydrogenedens sp. | reverse complement strand
GCCCCCATAAGATATAACTCGTCCCTTGAACTCAGGCAAATCAAAAGCACCACATACCTGAATATCCTCTTCCCAACCTGCAACTTCTAATATTCGTCTCCCCATTTTGCCTAAGGCTCCTGCAACACATATACGCATTGTTGTTCTCCTCATTAAAGTTATTTTTGACACATTTTTATGAAATGCTTGCCCAGAGTGGAGTTGATGCTAAGAATACTTGGGCAGCAAAATACAATGGACCACCTATTACAAAATTCCAATTATCTGATTTCCGAAATCGGTCACGTGCCACAAACATATCAGACACATAAAACATCAAGGCACCAACTGGCAAATTCCATAACCCACTATATGCCCATGCCCCAATGGCTAAAGACACCATGCAACTAATAATCACCATATACATATACACTGGTAACCGCATAGAACCTAAATTAGGATTTAGCCAATATGCTATACCTATTGCAGGGACTATGGATATCACCAATGCTGAAATAGTCAGAAATGGGTCAACTTTGACTATTAAAAATGAGACAATGTAACACACATGTGCTAAAAGAAATGAAATAAGGCCTAAAAGAAAAATAATCGAATTTCGTGATAGCAAAAATAAATCGCCCCACCATGAGCATATTAACCCAATAATAATCCATATCATAGGAACATAAAGATAATCTGGCAATTGATAGTGTAAAAGGGATGAAATAGCGATATATAGAAAACAATTAGAAGCCATCATTTTTCCTATGCCACGTGTCCATTTTTCTTTCTTAAATTCCCCATAAAAACATAACAACAAAAACCCCACCATAAATAATACAACCGTAATAAGATTTACCATTTTCTTGAATTCTCCTCTAACAAATAAAAAATTATAAATGATTGTAAAATAAAGCAACCATAGAAGGCAAGACACTGTTTGTCCCATGAAGATTCTAAATGGAAATAAAACCTTCTTACAGCCAAAAGTATCTTTGTTGCTGTTTAACAGGCTCATTATGCTGTGTCTTTACTACTTAATTTAGTATTAAGTTTAAAATAAAACACACTTTTATATTCCTGTTTCTTTTGTTTAAAATTTGAAAGGCTTATACAAATATGAATAATATGTAATATTCAGCAATTATTATTGATATTGAAAACATATAAGGAGTGGGTTATGGAAAAAAAATATATTCTTGCTTTAGACCAGGGAACGACCAGTTCACGCAGTATTCTTTTCGACCATGAAGGGAATGCAGTAGCAGTAAGTCAACAAGAATTTAAGCAATACTATCCGAGACCAGGTTGGGTTGAGCATGACCCATATGAAATTTGGAATACCCAATTAGCAACAGCACGAGCGGTATTAAAAAAATGTGGAGCATCTGCGGATGAAATAGCAGGGATTGGCATAACGAATCAGCGTGAAACCACCGTATTATGGGATAAAAAAACAGGTGCACCAGTACATCCAGCGATTGTGTGGCAGTGTCGAAGAACAGCTGGATTATGCGAACAATTACGCTCAGAAGGACTTGAAGAAGAAATACGTAATCGAACAGGTCTGGTTTTAGATGCGTACTTCTCTGGGACAAAAATACGTTGGATGTTGGACAATGTGTCTGGCTTAAGAAAACGTGCAGAAAAAGGAGAAATATTATTTGGAACAATTGATAGTTGGTTATTGTATCAATTAACGGGTGTTCATGCTACAGACTATACAAATGCTTCACGAACACTATTATTTAATATCCACACATTAGAGTGGGACGATACAATTTTAGATGCTCTGAAAATACCAAAAAGCATATTGCCAGAAGTACACCCCAGTAGTAAAATTTTTGGTCACACCGAAGTACTCGGCAAATCTGTGCCTGTATCCGCACTAATTGGCGACCAGCAATCTGCATTATTTGGGCAAACAGCATTTAATACAGGTGAATGTAAAAACACCTATGGTACAGGTTGCTTCCTTCTCATGAATACAGGGAATGAAGCACCTCCATCGAAGCATGGTTTACTTACCACTGTGGCGTGGGGATTAGATGGAAAAGTAACGTATGCCTTAGAAGGAAGCGTCTTTGTCGGTGGTGCGGTAATCCAATGGCTTAGAGATGAAATGAAACTGATACAATCCGCAGTAGAGAGTGAAGAGATTGCCATGTCAGTACCCGATACAGGTGGTGTTTATTTAGTCCCCGCTTTTGTAGGATTAGGTGCTCCATACTGGGATATGCATGCTCGGGGATTAATCACAGGAATTACACGCGGGACGTCCAGAGCCCATATTGTTCGGTCAGCATTAGAATCGATTGCTTATCAATCTGCCGATGTCGTTTTTACAATGGAGCAGGATGCAGGAACAAAAATTACACAGTTACGAGTAGATGGCGGTGCTGCCGCAAATAACTTCCTGCTACAACATCAAGCAAATGTTTTAGGGAAACCTGTTATTCGTGGCTCAACTCTTGAAACAACAGCATTAGGTTCTGCATATCTTGCAGGTCTTGCAACGAAATTCTGGAATGGACAAGAAGAACTGAGAAAACGTTGGCGTATCGGTCGTATATTTGAACCACAATGGACAGAAGACCAAAGAAAAACAGTCCTACAAGCATGGCAAAACGCCATCCAAAGAGCACGTAGTAATTAATATTAAAATAAACATTATATATAAATTATTAGGAATTAAAAATGATACCTGATTATCAATTTATTATGTTGCCGTTATTGAAAGTCCTTTCCGATGGTAAAGAGCATACTGTCGAAGACGTTGAAAACTCGCTTGCCAATTATTTCAAATTAACTGAGGATGAGAAGGATTTAACATTTAAGGGAAATAAACAAAAGATATTTTACGGTCGTATTAGTTGGGCAAAGAGCTATCTGAAAGCAGCGCGTCTTGTTGAATCGGAACGAAGAGGGCGAGTGGGATACTGGAAAATTACAGATAGGGGATTGGAAGTCCTTTCAAAAAATCCTGAGAATATTAACAACAAATATCTTATAGATAATTTTCAGGAGTTTAGAGATTGGTATCAGAACTCGAAATTTTCATCAGAAGAGATGTCTGATACGTTAGTCTTAGATAATGTATCAAATAAATCACCTGAGGAATTAGTGCAAGAGAATGTAGAATTATTAAACTCCTTAACGAAGGATGAACTTAAAGAAATTATTTTGAACCTATCCCCAACCGCCTTTGAAAAACTGGTAGTAGATGTCCTTGTCAAGATGGGATATGGTGGTTCGTACGAAGAAGCAAGCCAGCACCTTGGCAGATCAAATGATGAAGGTGTTGATGGTGTTATTAAACAAGATGTGCTTGGTTTAGATAATATTTATATTCAAGCAAAACGTTGGAATTCTGCAATTGTTGGGAGGAAAGAACTACAGTCTTTTGTAGGTGTCCTACATGGTAAAGGAAGCAAGAAAGGTGTGTTCATTACCACCTCTAAATTTACAGAAGAAGCTGTGAAATATGCAGGTAATTTGTCTGACTTTAAATTAATATTGATTGATGGAGATAAATTGGTAGATTATATGATGAAATATAGAATAGGTGTGCGAACGCATATACCAATTGAAATATTTAAAGTTGACCTTGATTATTTTGAAGGTTATTAAGTGAAATCTTTAGCAGAATAGGGCGAAGAAATTTTTATAGAAAAGATGCATATTTATTAAAACAAAAATATAAAAATTGTGAACTTAAAAATATTTGTAAACCGAATTATCTAACTAAATATCTCTAACCGCGAACAGAAACAGGTCGCTGTGTCTTGATAGATTCTAATTCCGCTTCTATTAATAAAAGTGTTTTATATGCCTCTTCGGGTGGAATAATATCCGAGTCGCGGTCTTTTTGAAGGCATTCCAGAAAATGCCTCAATTCTCCTTCGTATCCATCGCCTTTGAGAACCTTGATAGCCTTCGGTTTACCACGATTTGGGTACCACGTCAGAGCAAGGTTTCGCGACATTTCTAATGTGCCTTGCTCCATAGCAATAGTGAACGTCATTGAAAATGGGTAGGTTGTACTATATTCCCATGCTCCTTCGGCGACAACCCATTGCCGTTCTGGATAGTTATAACTTGTAATGATGTGGTCTACACCGCCTTGTGCAAGGCTTGCACCGATACTTTGGACTGTCTTAGGTTTGCCGAATAGATAGCGGACAAAATCTGCATCATGAATATGCAGATCTAAGGCACATCTTCCTGATTGAGATGCGGTCTGAAGCCAGTTCTGCCAACTCCAGTTAGGTAGTCCACTAACGCGGGTAAATTTTGCAGTGAGCACTTTACCATATTTACCACTCTCTATTAACTCTTTAGCTACGACATAAGATGGCCAAAAACGGATGCAGTGAGCAATATATAAATGTTTTTTGTTCTTCTTTGCAGATTTAATCATTTCCATCGCTTCGGAGGATGTTCGTGCCATTGGCTTTTCACATATAACATGTTTACCCGTTTGGAATGCTTGAATGGCTATGGAAGCATGGGCTGGAGTAGGTAATGTTATATCAAGCACATCTATTTGCGGGTCATTGAGTATCTCTTCTGGTTTAGAGTAAACCTTAACTTTGCTCAAGTCCAAAGAACCAAAAGGACCAATATTCCCTCTCCTTTTCTTCTCATCCGTATCACATACCGCCACCACTTTTACACCTTTTAATTTGTTGTAAGTGTCAAAATGCACTTTCCCCATCATCCCTAATCCAATGATACCTACTTGAATAGCCATGACAAATCCTCCTTACTAAAGAGTTCTAAAAAAGTGAGTTAAGGGAGAGTCTTATTTAGACTCTCCCACGTTTAAAAAAGTTTTATGCCCAAGTCATTGCAGTCGGTTTTTCCGCAATAATTGCTTGTTTCAAAAATTCAACTGCTTTGGTCAAACCTTCACGATTGGACATCAAACTATCTTCATGTTCAATACTGATAGCACCATCATAACCTACCATACGTAGGTTCGAGAAGAAATCTTTCCACCATTCTAAACTGTGCCCGTAGCCACATGTGCGGAATATCCACGAGCGATGAATTTCATCTCCATAATGTTTCGTGTCTAACACACCATTGACCATAGTGTTTGTTGCATCAATTTTTGAGTCTTTAGCGTGCACGTGGAATATGGCTTTACCCAATACACGAACAACAGCACAGGGGTCCATGCCTTGCCAGAATAAATGGCTTGGATCTAAATTGGCACCGATGTTATTTCCACAGGATTTGCGAAGTTTTAATAATGTTTCTGTATTATAAACAAGGAAACCAGGATGCATCTCAAATGCTAAGTTAACACCATGGTCACGTGCAAATTTGGCTTGTTTCGACCAATAAGGAATGGCTACTTCTTCCCATTGCCATTTTAATATATCCAGATAATCTGGTGGCCATGCACAAGTTACCCAATTCGGTTTCTTGGCGGTTGGGTCAGAACCAGGACAACCAGAAAAGTCAATGACAACTTTAACACCCAATTCGTGGGCTAATCTGATTGTATCTGTTTGCACTTCACGATTTTTCTTTGCAAAATCAGGGTCGGGATGTAAACAATTGCCGTGGCAACTCAAAGCACTGATTTCCAGACCTTCTCCTTTCAACAATGCTTTTAATTCATCTCGCTTGGGTTTTGAGGATAATAATTCCTTCACGGGAGCATGGGCACCACCAGGATAATTCCCTGTCCCTAATTCGACACATTGAAGTTGTAGAGGACGTATAATTTCAAGGACGTCTTTTAATGGTGTCCCACCAAACATTACCGTTAACATACCTAATTTCATATTCCATTCTCCTTTTATTAATATGTTTTATTGACGGAACTAAATTGCCACTTTTTCCCACTTCTTCGATGCAGATGCACGCTCAACCGCATCCAATACCGCCTGACATTTAACCGCATCTTCAAATGTGGGATAGTTTATCTTCTTACTGGCTAAACTGCAGAGGAACTCATACATCTCATGAACAAAAAGATGTTCATAACCAATAATATGTCCAGGTGGCCACCATGCATGTACATACGGATGACCCATATCACATGCTTGGACTTTACGGAAGCCTTGTAATGTAGGTGGATCGCTACGATTGAAATAATGAAATTCATTCATCTCTTCCTGATTCCACAATACCGAGCCCTTACTTCCATAAATTTCGATACTGTTGTAGTTTCTGCGTCCTGGAGCAAACCGTGTTGCTTCGAAGGTCGCCAAAGTATTTTTGCCCTGAATTCGTGCTACATATATCACTGCATCATCGACATCAACAGTGTCGTAAACTTTCTTCCCTTTACCACCTTTGGCTCCCCATGCTCCCACATCACTCTCAGGAACAATCCGTTTCTTAATAAAGGTTTCCATCGTTCCAGCAACTTCGCATACTTGACCAACAAGAAAATGGCACAAATCAGTAATATGAGCACCAATATCACCTAATGCACCTGAGCCCGTATGCTTTTTCTTCAAACGCCACACCATTGGAAAATCAGGGTCAACAATCCAATCTTGTTGATATGCCGCACGAAAATGGAAAATATCACCTAATTGCCCTTTGGAAACTAATTGTTTAATTGTCTGTACTGCAGGAGCAAAACGATAAGAGAAACCACACATATTACGCACGCCAGCTTTTTTAACTGCATCCAACATCTGTTTCGCTTCTGCCAATGTATTGGCTAACGGTTTTTCACATACAATCGCTTTACCTGCTTTCGCCGCCGCAATGGCAATTGGAGGATGAAGGAAGTTCGGTGTGCAAATATCAACCACATCAATGTCAGGACGATTAACCACTTCTTCCCAGTTGTCCGATGTCTCCTGCCAACCATACCGTTCCGCATTCTTCAATGCATTTGGATCTTTGTCACACATAACTTTCATCACGGGCTTCACAGGCGGGTCAAAAAACATCGCTACTTTACGCCATGCGTTGCTGTGCGTCTTTCCCATAAACGCACCACCGATCATCGCTACATTTACTGTCTTTTTAGCCATAAAACGCTCCCTTCAATTAATGGTTAATGTTATTGAAAGAACTTAAACTTTTTTACATATTTTAAAACATATATTATTATAACTACTTTTGATTCAAATACCAAATAAAACTTTGTGAATGATATTATAAAAATTGTTAAAATACCTCCCTTTCGACTTAAAACCAAAAATATAAGGTGAGTGTATTACTTATGAAGATAATGTTTACATCGTAAGAAAACAAGATACTGGAGAATCTCTATGGAAACAATGAAAGAACATTTTGAAGAAGAAGCAAAAAAATATGACCAGATCGTATTAAACCTAATTCCACATTATGAAGAAATGATTGAGGCATTACTGTTAGCCATTCCTTATGAAATAGAAATACCTATTCACGTCATTGACATAGGTTGTGGAACAGGAACAATAGCAAAAAAGGTAAAAGAAAAATGTCGCAATGCAAAAATAACATGCCTCGATTTTGCAGAGAATATGATTCAAATGGCAAAAGCGAAGTTAGCATGCTATGAGGATATTTCATATATTTTATGTGATTTTGCAGAATTTGAGTTTGACAGAAAATACGACGTTGTTATTTCTTCATTATCCTTACATCACTTAGGGAACGATAAAAAACAGTTTTATCATAAGGTGTTCATGAATTTAACAAATGGAGGTGTGTTTTACAATGCGGATGTTGTTATAGGTTCCAATGAACATCTCGAAAAGCTATATATGTCAAATTGGAAAAACTTTATGGCTCAATCAATTTCAGATGAAGAAATAAATAAGAAATGGTTGGGCAGACACCACAAAGGAGGCAATCCCGAAAAATTAATATCACACCTCAAATGGCTCGAAGAAGTAGGTTTCACTGAAATAGATGTCGTCTGGAAATATTACAAATATGCTGTATTCGGCGGTACCAAACAAGAGAAGTAAAATTATGTTGGCATAAATATTTACTTAAATCAAGAGAATGCATTTTTTTACTTTAATATTATGGTGTTTGTTTCCGAGTTCGATAATATATGGCGAAGGAAGAAATTTGTTGGGACGGAATTGATAAGCGGATTTTCATGATAGGAGAGATATATTCATCATAGTAGGAATAATCAAATAAAAAGTTAATGTTTTCGGACGACAACTGTTGCAATTCCAACTGGAGAAATGCTCCTTTATCGCAAAAGTATATTCCTATACCAGTAGTGTCTTCTTGAATAATATTTTGTAGTGTATAAGCAAACGGTTGATATGCAAGATCTATTTGTTTTACCCTTTCCCATCTCTGGTTATGGTTACCCCATATTTCTATCATTTTGTCGTCTCTATCTAACGTAAATCGTGGGATAATATAAAATGAGACTATTTCTTCTTTGGTGTTTTGATTATCACAGGTATACTCAAAAATAATATCTCGATTATCTCCCAATGTTATTTTCCGTTGTAATAACACACCTTCCCCAATGTCTTTTTCAATTGTAATTTTATTACTTTCCGATTCTTTCAAAAGGCATTTACCATCAAAAGGTATTCCACATCTAAAATCTGATATGTCCTTATATTCATTCCATAGAAAATATGGATTAAGCCCTTTCTGGAAGGCAGAGAGATATTCTATCCCTGATGATTTATCTTGCATACGTATAATTGCCCCTCTGTTTTCGGGAACAATCCATAACGTATAAAATTCATTATCTAAAGAACACCTGCGGAATGATGAAGAACGATTAGATGTTGTATCGGAACAAATCCATTTGGGAACAATCTCGCGATATGAAACAAAAAACCCTTTCTGCAAAGAGGCTTCTATCTTATCTATATTCTTCCAAAAAGATTCTTTCTGTGCTGTATTAACTCGGTTTTCTATAATTTTGTCTTCTTGAATTTGAATTTCTGGTGGACATACTAAGGATGAATAATAAAGAGGCATGGTAGTTTGTAAAACACGATTATAAACCTCCTCACTATAAAAGGTCATATTCATTGTTTGTTGAATTATTTTTTCTGCAAATGTAGTATAATCTGCATCCCACCAAGGGACTCTTTGATAAATACTACACCTAACATTATTTTTCTTAACAAACTCCTTCTGATAATTTAAAAACTCTGCAAACTTGGTACCTGCCGAACCATAATATATACTTAAAAACCGATTTATCTCCTCCTCTATAATTAAATCGGGATCCCATATCAACCTTGCCAAAATATATGATTTAAGGGCACCAAATTCAGTAAATGGAAATACCTTCTGTGATGGGGTGCAAATAATAATTCCACGAACTTGATAATGGTCAAATAATTGAATATTTTTTTGGAAATTAAACAACTCTACTTGATGAAATAACCCACAATAATAATTAGCCCCTACATAATATTGTATAAGAATATTAGGTGTTATATTAGACCATGCTTTCAGACCATCGAGAAAACAGGCATTCGTAATAGAAGTAGGGTTATCTAATGAATTCGCCACATCACAAGTATCCGTAGATAAAGCAAGAAATATTTTTTGGTGAACTTGCATATTTTGCGGAGCTTTACGTAAGGAATTCCTCAAAGATAGACAAAATCTAAGATCTCTTTCCGAATAAAGTTTTTCAATTTCTTCAACGACATCATTCAACATTTTTAACAAAGGACTGATAATCGCACCAGTGTTATTAACCAACTCCTGACAATTCTTACACGAACAAACGTTATCTATATCACCAGTATCAATCATCCAAAATTTACGTTCAGGATATGAATCAATTTGCCTCTTAATAAAGTTTAGAAAGGTGCGTTTTATTGTTTCGGAGGTGAAACATACAGGATTGCCTTTGTAAGATAGTTTCACTTCGAGTTCTTTTGTATTAGATGTACCTTCATTAATTTGCAAGCATTTATAAATGGGTATTGGTACAAGGTCTTTTTCAGGTATTGACAACGATAAATGCAACCCCTCCTTCCTATCACCATCCATCTTAAATTCAGGCAGGTCAGAAAGAAAAAAGCGATATTCAAAATGTGGTGAAAATTTATAATCTATC
>JAIWNQ010000204.1 GCA_020216745.1 Candidatus Hydrogenedens sp. | reverse complement strand
TCTTTAAGGCGATAACCTAAAGGTGGTGTGTGTGTGTAAGATGAAGATAACCATGCTACATTCAAATAACGTTCAAAGAAGGTATAAACGCCATGGAGTGTCCCTAAATCTGTCTTTCCACAGATTAGCAATTGTTTTGCCACACCTTTTTGGGCATATTTCCTTGTGGGTGTGTAAGTTCGTATGATAAACCCTTCTTCACCCAGGTCCTCCAATTCTTCCGAGTGTATCAATTCTTGTGTGCATAGTTCTGGACCCAACCAGATATTTAATAGCCCTTGATTTGTATTAGAGATACTAATAGGTCTATATGTGCACAATTCCCAATATTTTTTGAAAACCTCAGCAGAATGTTGGAGAATAGGAGAAGCATTTACTGGGATAACAATATTCATATCCCGATATAGTGAAGCGTCAATCCAATCTTTCATTTCCACATCATCTGATTGGGCAAATAATAGAAATGGAGAAAATATAAAGACAAATATCAATCCCAACCGTATCCAACCAATGTGTGTCATATTATGTTTCCTTGTTGCACTCACTATTAGCGATTTGCTTTAACGAAATTACCGCATCTTTAAACGCTATCAAATTTTCTATAGGTGTCCCTGGTGGAATATCACAACCGGATGATATTACGAACCGTTCATATCCCAACATTTTTTTGAGTAACGCTATAGTGTTTTCTCTAACTTTTTCTGGTGCTCCCTGTAGAAATGTTTCTGTTGGATTTAAATTTCCCATCAAAACAACATTCTCAGGGACACGTGGATAAATATCATAAGGTTCTGTTACTGAACCTACGTGGAGTACTTCCACTTCCGTCGCACAAAGACTTTCAACAAGATGTAAAACTCTCCCACAATTATGCAAAACAGGGATTTTCTCCTTATCTTTAATTACATTTACAATTCTCTTAATATAATTATTAGAAAACTCATTAGCATCATTTTCATCTAACATTCCCGATGCAGGTTCTAATATAACCAAACCATCAATTCCTGTAATAAGTAATGCTGATGCATATTGTTCCAACAAGCCATGTACCTTTTCTAATACATGATGAACGAGTTCAGGTTCTAATTTTATTGCAATGGAAATCTCTGTCATCCCCATCAAACGACCTGCTACCGAAAAGGGTCCAAGGATATATCCCCAAACCCATTTATTAGGAAATTCCATTTTCAATTTTCTACATGCCTCAACGAAAATGCCTAATCTATTACCTTCCCCAATTTCAGGTATTGGTAAAAATTTTACATCGTTTGCGTCAGCGATTATTTTTCCCGTGATAGCAGGTAGTTCATCAATATCCCAGTTGATATTCGCCCCAAATGCCTCCGCTTCTACAGTTAAATCCATCATCGGAAAAACAATATCAAAATCGCACACTTTCTGCAAGGCAATAATAGTTTCTGCTTGTAGTATCCCGTTATTCAGGTTCTCTTTCACTGTGGATTTTGTTAATGAAGTGCCAGGAAAACTTGCAAATGGACAACACAATACTTCCTTTGAACCTTTGACGATATCTAAAAATGTCATATTTATTTCCTGCTTTTATTTAATGATACACATTCCGCTTATTATCTCATTTTTTGCTACTTTATACCTATCCTGCATACCTAAAATTCAAAGTTAGTTTTGTTTACTCTACCCGATGTGTCCAACATGTCTAATTTGTCTGACCACATCTAACACCCCAAAATAATAATTTTTATTTACTTTATCTATTTATAATACGTATCCTTACTGATGGAAATTCTCCTACAAGTCGGTCATCAATAGTAGAAAAAAGGTCAGATATATTGCTGATAATGGTAACATCATATCCACCAGAAGGATAAGCCATAGAATAACCTCTCATACCTCCCATTCCGCCAGAAAAACGATTTGCCCCATAATTTGGAATCCCTGAACCTGTATAGTACGTGTTAGGGGACACGGATGGATTCCTTAAAACAATTTTCCTACTGCTGTCATAACCTCTATTTTCTGGCATATATAGAGAATAATAACTTTTTGTAAGGGGTGATTGCTGTTGTCTGTGCAGAATGCCTGCACGTTGTTCTTGAGGATAATAATTTATTCTTTGTTGATTATTTTGGTATGCATTCCCTTTAAGTCTCAATAGAATTGGGGAGGAACTATTTATTTCTTTTGTAGCACTATTATATGTATGCAATAATGGTGCACTCATTTCTACTTTTTGTAAAGTGTTACTTGATGTGTAGGTGTTTTTAGCCTCAGATGAATGTTGTTTATCCCATTTTGTTTTTAATTCTGAACGTTTTTCAGGCTCATCATAAAATATAGAATTTTCTGCAATTGCTTTCTTCTGTATACTGTTGATAGTTCCATCATTAGGATTTAAAATATATAGCAAATTATCACCTTCAATAATAAAAACATCTGTGTATGTCTTTGTAGGCGTGACCAGAACATCAGCAGACAGACAGAGCGAATAAAAATATATTTCGATTAAGAAGATTAATAATAACAACATTTTATTTTTTATTCTGTTCATAATTTTAATCCCCAATTATTCTTTTTACTCCTCATAATATATAATAACATTAAATGTACCAATTTCAAAGGTGATGACTTTATGGCAGGACAATTTCGGGAAATAGTCAAAGAACTCGTCCAGAACATAGAGACTGTAATTCTTGATAAAGGACAGGTCATACGAATTGCTTTGTCAGCGTTTCTTTCTGGTGGACATGTCTTACTTGAAGACGTTCCAGGTGTGGCAAAAACAATGTTAGCCAGAGCATTAGCCATTTCCAGTGGATGTACCTACACACGGATTCAATGTACCCCTGACCTTTTACCCACCGATGTTACCGGTGTTTCTATCTTCAATCAAAAAACACAAAGTTTTGAGTTTCGACAAGGACCTATTTTCAGCCACGTTGTTGTCGCTGATGAAATTAACCGTGCCACACCGAGAACACAATCTGCTCTTTTAGAAGCCATGGCAGAAGGGCAAGTTTCTGTTGATGGAAAAACATATATTTTGAATCAGCCGTTTATTGTATTTGCAACTCAAAATCCTGTTGAACATGAAGGCACGTTTCCGTTGCCAGAGGCACAATTAGACCGCTTTATGATACGTTTATCCATGGGATATCCAGGAATAATGGCAGAATTAGACATGTTAGAGCGGTTGAGATTATCACATCCAATTGAAAACCTAAAGCCCGTAACAGACCCTCAAACCATTGTACAAATGCAGATGAAAGTCCGTGAAATTTTTGTACATCCTAAAGTTCGCGAATATATGTTACGAATTATCGCTCGAACACGGGACCATGCTCATGTACTTTTAGGAGCAAGCCCACGTGCTTCATTGATGCTGTTTCGTTGCTGTCAGGGATATGCTGCAGTATTAGGTAGAGGGTATGTCATCCCTGATGATGTGAAGGCATTGATATCTCCTGTGTTGGAACATCGGTTAATACTCAATCCAGAAAGCAGACTCCGAAAAGTAACTATCTCATCCGTTATAAAGGAAATATTAAATGAGATACCAGTACCTTCTGCCAGTGTTAATCAGTGGAAAACTCCCTGAATATAATTTATTATTTTCTATATAATTTATGGTATTATTAATATATAACTGGCAAATGAAAAAATATATTAAGGATGAATACTCAGTCGAAGAGGGGCTATGTTCTGGATATTTAAACGCAAAAAAGATGAAGATTCTCAACCTATAACTAAATCAGACTTTGACGACCCTAATAAAGTCGAACTTGAGATTAAGCAAGTTGGACCGTATGAAATCATTGCACCAATTGGTAGCGGTGGTATGGGAACGGTATACAAAGCGATAGACCGTTCAAAAGACCTTACCGTTGCTGTTAAAGTGCTTGACCCACGTTTTGATGAAGACCCAAAACGACGCAAACAAGATTTCCTCGGCAGGGAAGTAATGATTGCCGCATCATTAAACCATCCAAATATTATTAAAATGGATAAAAATATCCATGAGGCTATTGACATAATGGGACGGCTCCGTCGGTGTATTGTTATGGAATATATTGACGGGTACAACCTAAAAAAACATATTATAGAACGTGATTTGAACATACGCCAAATGATTGATATTTGTATAAAACTATGTCACGGACTTGATTACTTGCATCAGCATGGAATCGTTCATAGGGATGTAAAACCTGCAAATTTCCTATTCTCAAAAGATGGTAAACAGGTAAAAATTGTGGATTTTGGTCTATCCAAAACAAATGCAACATGGCGTGGTTGGCTTATGAAAGAAACTGGTGGGACACGTCTTTACATGTCTCCCGAACAGATACTAAAAAAGAATTTAGACCTACGTTCCGATATCTTTTCATTCGGAATTACAATGTATGAACTCTTTTCAGGAAAACATCCGTGCGAAGGAAATGATGCAAAAATAGTTACACGACAATTAATAGACCCAAACTATAAATTTGTTCCTCCATCATCTCATAATCCGCAGATAACACCTGCTTTAGATAGGATTATCTTAAAATCACTACGTCGAAAAATTGAAAATCGATATCAATCTATGACTGAACTATTATTAGATTTAACACGAGCAACAGAATCGAGAATCTGATTAAACTATGCCAAAACAATACTTTTCCTCAAAAAAGAAATCAGACAGAACGTTACTCCGTATCTTCATAGCGGTAATATTAATGCTTATTGCTGTTTATGGTGTATACAGACTTATATATTGGTCTCCCGAATTTATGAAAAACAAAAATATAGTTGAAAAAATCCTTCCTACCTCAGAAAAAACAAATGAGAACCCATTTGAATACTTTAAAAAACTTTGGGATGAATCCAAATATGATGAACTCCGTACTGAACTAAAAAAATACATAAAGAAGGAAAAAAATACTGAAAATCTGACACAAGCGTGTCTGATGCTCATAAATGTTGAAAAAAAAGCGGGTAATATGAATGATGCCTTTTCCGTTGCAGAAGAGGCACAACAAAAATGCACAGGTAGTATGCAATATCCTTACCTTCTATATCAGTATGCCCTTACTGCAGAAGACATCAACAAAAAGGACATTGCTCGTTCTACATACCAGACCATTATTGACCGCTTTTCAAAAGGAAATCGAGTTTATGGTTATTATGGATTAGCACGTTTAGAAGAAAAGGAAAATAATAAAATTAAAGCACGTGATTATGCACAGTTAGCAGTTGCTGATGCACCATGGGATTCAGATATTTGGAATGAGGCACTGGATTTATTAGGAAAATTAAATGTTGAACTTATTTTTTCAAATATACCGACACCAGAAAGTAGAGTTTATACCGTCCAGAAAGGAGATACAATCATTACTATCGGTACTAAACTAAACACGCCAGTAGGAATGCTTTGTCGTGCTAACCAATTGGAAGAAAATGCTGTTCTTCGTCCCAATCAAACCTTAAAGTATACCCCCAAAGATTTTAGACTTTTCGTGGAACGTTCTAAATGTCGTGCCTTTTTAGTAGATGACCAAGGAATCTTCAAACGATACAAAGTCGGGTTAGGAAAACCAGGCCATGAAACCGCATTAGGCAGTTACAAAATAGGGAATAAACAGAAAAATCCAACGTGGTTTAAACCTGGTGAAGGACCTATCCCTGCTGGAGACCCCCGAAATGAATTGGGAACACGTTGGATGCCATTAGTTCCATCCGAGCCAGGCTTGCCAACAGATTTAGGACTTCATGGGACAATTGCACCAGAAACCGTCGGAACATATTCATCAAATGGATGTGTTCGTTTCTATCCAGAAGAAGTAGAAGAAATTTATGATTTAATAGTCCGCTCTACACCAGTATTCATAAAAGAAGTTGTTAATTACGAAGATATATTCCCCATCGAAAAGATTGATGTAGGTATTTCTGAAACAACCCCAGAAAAAAAACAGGATACAGAAACAAAAACAAAAACAGAAATAAAAACCCCTTAATAAATATTTTCAATAGCACTTCACTGTAAAGGCAAGAATAATGTCATTGGTGGAAAATAACAATAATAACAAGCAAACCCTTAAAGAAAAAATTCATTCCGCTGGTTTCAATCAAATCCAACCTACACATAAAGCATTAATTTCAATTAATGATGCAGGATTGTATTACAGTCTCTGTGACGAAGCAATACGAAATATATCCCACAGTAAGATAGAAAATCTTATTGTAATTGGTGATTCTGAGACTATGATGCAACTAACAGAAATCGAAAAAATATTTCCAAATATAACAAAAATTATTACATTTGGAAACGTACCATCTAATTGGGATATCCCCGTTGAATATCATGTCCCTCCTCCTTTTTTTCAACCAGCAGACCGTATTTTGATTCTGGTATCTCCTATGATTGCGTTAGCCTTTCTCGGAACGATTACAAACATAAAAAACACTAATAATCATAGTAACTTTGACGGAGCATGGTCATACCATCATCAATACATCCGTCACCTGCTCCAATTATTCACACCTACGTTATTGGCTGAATATACTCCTTCAAAAGAGCATTTGGAACAAATTATAGAAATTACAACACGAATTATGTCTTTTCATTCAAACATGATAGTAGGGCATGAATCCTCAATTGAATTAGATAAGAATGAATTAGCGACCGTGTTAGAAATTCTGAAAGCCATCTCATCGAAAAAACATGCCCGTGACGTGCTATATGTCTTTGTCGAACAAATATCGCATATCGTCCCTTCAGACCGTTGTTCCATAGTCCGCGTATGGGGGCAAGAAGATGTCGTACATGTCCTTGCTTCACATGATGATGCAAATTTATATGATATTACTGTTCCTTTAATCAAATACCCTGAAATACGAAAAGCCCTATCTATTGGTGATAAAGTTGTTATTAATAACGTCAAACAAGACCCAATAACACAACCATGCCTCGAATCTCTTATAAAAAAAGGTATTAATTCAATCTTGGTTATTCCTATTATTCTATATGACCCAGAAGTAGGCTCCCTATTATTACGTGCAGTGCGACGCGAAGCAACCTTTTCATTACAGGAAATAAATTTCTTTGAGATAGTAACCAATGCTGCCGCAAATGCTCTTGAAAAGGCACAGTTATTTGAAACAGTGCAAGAAGCCAATAAAAAGCTGGAACAATTAGCTATTACAGATGGACTTACAGGTATCTATAACCACCGCTATTTTAGAGAGCGGCTAGAGGAGGAAGTCCTTCGTAGCTTACGTTACAATCTACCTTTATCATGTGCTTTGTTTGATATTGATGATTTTAAAAAGTGTAACGATAACTACGGGCATCTTTTCGGCGACGCAGTTCTAAAAGAAATAGCCCTACGTATTCAACAAGCAGTCCGTCGAACAGATATTGTCGCAAGATACGGTGGTGAAGAGTTCATTATCATCATGCCACAGACAACATTAGATGGTGCATACATTCAGGCAGAACGAATAAGAAAGATTATTGAAGAAAAACCATTTGAACATATGGGGAAGAAGATAAATATTACAATAAGTGGCGGTGTGGCAGAGGTTGTTCAGAATGAAGTATTATCTGTTGAAGATTTATTGCGTATAGCTGACCAATGCCTTTACCGTGCTAAACGGGAAGGTAAAAATAAGGTCATTGCACCAAAAAATGTAACCCTAAACCAAACAGAGGAATAAAAAAATGAAAGGTAAATTTATATTTTTTATCTATACCATAATCGGTGTCATTTCATTGATAGCCTTTACATCCTGTGGAACATTAGTTCACTCATTTATACGAGTAAAACCAGACTATACGTCATTACCTCAAGAAGACCTTTTAAAAACCGCACAATACATCGAAGAAAAAATCTGGGCTGGCGAACGTGAACCAGATGTATCAAATCTCGGGATAAATTTAGATACACCTCAAATAAAACAGGCAATCCGTACCCGTGCAGTTCGTCATGAATTAATAAAAGACCTTCTTGATAAAGGCTTTGTTTATGAACAAAATAGCGGACTTATTGCGATTCAGCGAAATAGTTCCTACAAAAAAAGCACAACACGGCAACAGCGAGATAAAAATGCTCTGGTTGTAATGGGAGAAAACAGCGACCGCTGGGCTCTTTACGAAGGTATTGTCAAAGCCAACAATTATCCACCCAAATCCCTATCCGCTATTCAGGACACCTTTTACCGTGCACGAACCCAATACCTCCAGCAAGGACACAAATACCAAACCCCTGACGGAAAAATCACCCAAAAATAGCCTTTTCCCTGTCCGACTCGTCTGACGTGTCCGACCCATCCTATTCCACAGGTTGCCAAACCTGAACATTATGAGGCTCAATACCGTATGTCAAGGTATTATCTTTCACCTCAACTTCTATTTGTGTGTAATACTCACGATATTTTTGACCTGAGGATAAGTAGGGAGAACTCAAATGATAACGAATCCCACATTCATGCCATTCATTAACAAGTAAAATCCATGGGTGTTGCTGATAAATCTTTACCAGTGCAAGAACACCACGATCCCCCGAGCCAAATATCTCATCCTGCGTTATACTCACAGGTTGCGAGGCGTCTTCTGCGGAAAGGACTGGTTGGAGAGATTTAATTTCTTTCGCAAATGTTAACAAGTCAGACCATAGTTGCATATCTCGGGGAACATAATGCGTTCCCCAAAACAAAATACCACGAGCCCCATTGACAATACAATCAAAACCCATAAAACGAATTTCATTAAGTGTCGGTGGCCGAAATCCTTTCTGTTCACTACCACTCCGTTCATATACATCCCCCTGCAACATTCCCCAATCAAATCCTTGAATCACCATCCACACAGGTTTTTGTGGGTCTATTTCCTGCATTCGGCGGGTATAGGCACCCACAGATGCCATCGTTTGGTCCATCAAGTCAGAATGCCGTAGTTTAGGATGCATTGGCACAGGATAAATATCACAACCAACAATATCAGCACAGGCACTAAATTTACGCAGACTTTCCATCGAATTACGCGGAGCATGATTTGCCCATACTGGATGCTTCGGGTCTACTTCTTTGATAATTTGATAGGCTTGATGAAGTTTTTCTAATTCATCCGCCTTAAATCTCTCTATATCTGCCATAGAATAATTTGCAAAAGGTGAAGTTTCACCAAGCCTCTGCCAAATTTGCTCTACAATTCCTTCCCCTTCTGCCCATAAACCCTTACTGTAGAATTCTATTGCTTTCTGTAATTTAGTAGTTAAGTCTTCTTTCAGTTTTTCATCTGTAATTTGCGTTAATTTCTCCCGTATTGCCTGCGGTTCTTTATACCGTTTTGCCTCATTATTGCGAAGGTATATGTTCCATAATGCTTCATCAGGCATCTCCCAGACAAAAAAGGAAGGATGCCCTGAACACAGATTTATCAATTTCATAAGTTCCTGTTTTCGTGTTTCCGCATCCGAAGAAGCAATTGCAGAATGGATATTTGCCCATGCCATCAAATTATGTGCTTTAGCAACATTCAGTTGTTCCTCACTGGGACTGATTGAAATCAAATTAAACCCAGCGTCTGCTACCATTTGTAATTCATTAGGGTCATCGGTCTTTGGGCTATACAGTCCCAAAATGAAGGTTCTTTGCCCATTAACAATAAGCATCCTATCCTTGGCAATAGTTGCTTCTACACCATAGGATACAACACATAGCATCTGTGCGATTATGGCTACAGTTGCGAACATAATAAACATACTATTCTTGGTCATATTACCCTTTTCCTTGTTCTTAATTTACTACTGATAAATTTTGTTTTGTATAGATACAATATCAAATTTACATATCAATCCTCTAAACAAATATGATAGCCACGGAAAAGTAATTTAGGGGCAACTTACAAATTGCCCCTGAGAATGTTCAGTATCTAATTATTTCTATTCAAAAATACGCTTTATTTCTATAATTATTTTAGAAATCTCTTTCGGGCTTCACCAGCAACACGTGTAGGAATACCTAACGCACGACAGGTAGCCACAAG
>JAIWNQ010000203.1 GCA_020216745.1 Candidatus Hydrogenedens sp. | reverse complement strand
TTCCGCCAATACATCACCGTATCCGATTACAATATGATTTGACATATGTGAAGACATTAATTGGTCTCGGTCATACCCTGGAATATGAACATTAGCAATTGGCCATTCTGGCGTAGTTCTTTTTAGACGGTCTTGTAACTCTTCTTCGGGAACCTCGACAACTTCTCCCAGTCCACAGTCCATACCTAATTTACCATAAGCCTCATAACATCTTGCCCAGGTAATAACTCCTGGTTTTGATACCCCTGAACATGTTCCACCTCCAAGTGGGAAGTACATTGGTGGTTGGCGGTATACCTTGGTATTTTTCCAGCCACCAAAGTGGGCTGGAGGTGCTCCACCTGAAATAAGGAATATCCAAAGGAATTTACCTTCAAATTCACGTCCCCAACGAACATCATGAAGAGTTGTTTCAGGTGGCATCTTTTTGCGTGAATAAATTTCACATAGTAAGAGTTGAGGAACTCCAGCACCAATATCCCCTTCATTGAAGTGAACAATAGGTTTACCATCAAAAATAATTTGTTTCGTTTCTGGGTCACGAACAGGAGGACGGTCTGAATTATTAAGCATACCCTCAACTAAGTCAGATGCAGGACAACAACGTACCAAACCATACTGATATGGCACACCCACAGCACTTAATCCATACCTCGCAACCATACGCGCTACCGCACTATACATTTTCATTTGCGAAAGTACCTGGTCATATACAAGGTCTGTAAATTTATTTGTGCCCCAATCAAACCAAGCACCTTTTTTAACAAGCCAGTCTAAGTGCTTTTGTGCTTCTTCATCCGATACAAGATTCATTTCTGCCAACAAATCAGATTGGTTTAAATACTCAATAGGCATGCCAACCGCACCTAATTTGGCAGGGTCCATTACTGCATTGAGCATGCCCATACAGCCAGGGTCAAACTGTCCCATAATTCGCCGTTGACGTAATATATCCTCAGCCAATTTCTTACCAAACTGTTCTGCAGATGGGGGAATACTTAACTTTTCTGCATTCGTTAGATGACTTAAATCATGAACAACTTTTCCTGTATCCAACCAATCCTTTAATTTCTTCATGAATACAGGGTCATCAGAGAAAGTCTCACTCCACAATCTTGAATGTGGAATATTTAATCGGTCTAAAGAAGCAGAATGATTTAACAAAGCAACAAGCCCTGGCCATGTCCCATCAAAATTCGCCAATAATAATATAGGACCGCGATGCGTTGCTAACGGACCAGCAACGTGATGAGCGTATGCCCAGATATTGAGCACAACAATAACAGGAGCATCAGGCTCAATTTGAGAAAATACGTGTATCCCTTCACATTGCCTCGTAATAAAGCCATGTTTCTTCTTTGTATCATAACCTGGCAAAACTTTAGTTTGATACCCTAATTTTTTTAGGGATTTCTGCAACAAGCCTAACGTTTTTTCCTGCATTTGCCAGCCGACGCGACATGCCGCATCCCGAAAATCACCATTATTAACAAGATATACCACTTTTTTAGATGTAGCCATAATTTTTACTCCTTTTATATGTTGAAATCTGAAATTTTATAATACTTATGATAAAGGTGAAAGTTCAAAAAATAGTTATCGAATAACTACCTCTTTATTCTTCGTTGATGATTCATAAAGTGCATCTATAATTTTTTGCACATTCAATGATTGCTCCGGCTGAACAATAACCGACTTATCTTGTTCTACACATTCGGTAAAGTGTCGAATTTCTTTTCGATGCCCATCTTCCTGAGATAACCAATCCCATGTATAACGTGTTAATGATGAATGGTCTGCAGAATATACGCCCGGAGGATGTGTTGTTAAGCCTGCTTTATCACCTAACACTGTAACATTATAAACCTCTTCCGGAATATTTGCCGCCCAGGAGAAACGTATTTGCATTGTCACACCATTTTCAAATCTTACAAATCCAGTTGCGTAATCTTCCACATCAAATTCTTTAACATTATAAGGAACACCCCAATCAGCATTAAATAAATCCAGACGGTCTCCAAACATACGATATACCTTCGCCGAGGCAGATACAGGCTTCGGACAGCCCATGAGCCAGTAGCATAAATCTATCATATGGACACCAATATCGATTAACGGTCCGCCACGTGACTCTTTTGCAATATGAAATTTGCCCCAGCCAGGAATACCTCGTCTGCGGAGCCATTTTGCCTCCGCCGTATAAATATTTCCCAGAACCCCTCTATCAACAACCTCCTTTAACTTCTCTGCACCTGCCTCAAAACGCATATGCTGGGCAACCATCAACTTCCTCTTATTCTTTTTGGCAACATCAAGCATCTTCTTCGCTTCGGCTGTGTTCATAGCGATAGGCTTTTCTACAAGAACATGAGCACCTGCATGTAATGCGGATATGGTCATTGGTGCGTGAAGACGATTTTGCGTGCAAACGTCTATAATATCAAAAGAACATTTTTTCAACATCTCTTTATAGTCAGAATATACCTTCGCTTGCCTACATAGTTTTGCTTCACTTTCGCAACGGGCGATAATTGTATCGCACAAACCCGCAATTATTACTCGACCTTCCTCTTCAAGTTCTCGCCAGTAAGGTAAATGCCGTTCCTGCGCAATTGCACCACAACCAATTATACCTATTTTTAATGGCTCATTCTTTTTACCCATATACAAAAAATCCTTCTATAATAAAAATTAAAATATTGACCAACAAGAATGACATGAATAATAAAAAATATCAAGAAATGATTACAAAAACAATAAAATGTCTTACTCGCATAAAAACAATCTAAAACAAGAAAGAAAAGAAAAACCAATTAAAAAAGAAGCAAGGGCAAATACTATTTATTTAGCCCCTGCTTCTTACCTTTTTCTCTATAAAATATTAGAAGAAAATTCCAATAACTTGTGCTACACCCGCATTTACAGGAGGAGTACTGGCACCTGTCGGATTGTTCAAATCTTCTGCAATATAACGAATGAACTCAACATGACCGTCTAAATAAAGAACATTTGAACCACCAGGAATGTGATTAAACCCTGCTGGGTCTGTGGCAACATGGTCAAACATAATCCAAACGGAACTTTGTGCTTGGGCTGTTGCCGCTGGATTGTTAATATCAGTTATTAGAAATCGTTCGATACCTTCTCTTAACCGATATACTGTTGAACCGCCTCCATTACCATATCCAGGGTCAACAGTGATATCCGAATCTATGTAATTCGGCCAAGTAGAAGGATTTTGATATACAGGAACCAATGCCCTTATCGCCGCCTGAACCAATTGGCCAGGTCCCGTTATTGGATTGGGAATTAATGGCGGTAACGCAGGAAACGAAATAGGAGCGTCTGTTGTCTCTGCACGGTCAAAAACCCAACCTATATATGCATAACTTTCATCAACTGCCGCCGCTCCATAGTTCGCATCAGTACAGAGCCAGCCAAATGTATTCTCGCCTGTCTCATCATTTGTTACATCATTTATGGTGCTTTGTGCATCGGAAGGGCAAAAACAAATAGCAGGGTCGGTAAGATATTCCGGATAAATCGTTGTTGGGTCTGGACCCATAGCAATAAATAAACCACCATAAGTGGATAGTGCTGGGTTTGCTGAATCGCAATCGCGAAATATCGCCTCGTTACCATCTCTTACTAAAATTCGGGGAAAGCGTTCTCCTTTGGATTCTCCTGAATACATCTTAAATACTATTCCCCATTGCTTTAAGTTATTCTGACAACTGGAACGACGTGCCGCTTCACGAGCACGTGCCAACGCAGGCAATAATATTGCCGCAAGGATGCCGATAATGGCAATAACGACGAGAAGCTCAATCAGAGTAAAACCTTTTCTTAATTTTCTCATAATGCCGTCTCCTATGATTAAGGGTTAATATTAATAAAAAGATTTACAAACACAATAAATATTATTACATATAACAATATCAAAATCAATATTAAATAATCTTTGAAATGTCTAAATCTAAAAAAATCTCTTGATAAGAATGAACACATCAATTGTAAAAAGGAAACATACCCATAAATGTTAATATCCCTCATCTGCCTTGGGTCAACATTTCCTTTATATGAATTGTTTAATTTCGGTTCGACCGATAGAACCCTGGAATAGCACATCCCCTACAAAGACAAAGCCATCTCCTGCAAGGGAGATATGTCCCGGGGCATGTCCCGGGGTATATAACACCTTTAATGTTAAATTGCCTACTTTAATTTCGTCTCCTTCTTGCAAATAATCATCAGGGGGAGGAGATGCCTGGAAAGGGACACCGAATAATAGTGCCTGTTGTCCCAATGTTTGCAGGACAACCTCATTTTCTGGATGCATCAATAAAGGTGCTGATGTTGCTCTGCAAACACTTGCATTACCCCCACAATGTCAATATGGCAATGGGTATTTATCACGGCTTTTACATTCAATTTCTCTAAATCTTTAATCAGTCTTAAATTTGATTCTCTGGGGTCAATGACAATAGCTTCCCCATTATCAATCAAAATATAAGTATTTACTAAAAACGGTGTAATTTCATAAACTTTAACTTCCAAAACGAAAACTCCTTATATTTTTTTTCTTTCATATTATATTGTAAACAGCAAATCAATATAAATTTCTATTGCTTTATATGGAACCTTTATGTATAATATTATAAACTCTAATTAAAAAAGGAGATAAATTATGAACAATAATGGAAAAGAAAAAAATTTCGGTTTATTAGGGACTGTGTTTATTTTATTAACGCCTATTCCATATATTGGCTTTTTGCTTAGTATAGCAGGAATTATTTTGTTATTAATATCCATGTACAATTTCTCTCAAATTTATAATGATAAAAATATTTTTAACAAATTCCTTATTGGCTGGGTAATGGGTTTTGTGGGGATATTTATTGCTTTAATATTAGGTTTAGGTTCTCTTCTTCCTGCGATGTTGTTATCCGAGTCCTCAGGCAGAGAGGATGCAGGTATGGCAATGTTCGGATTCGGGATAATCTTTGCAATACTAATCTTTTATATTATATTTGTGTTCGGTTCTTATTTTTACAAACAGAGTTTTGATCTTTTAGGACAGTATACCGGGGTAAATCTTTTTAACCTGGCAGGGAATATTATTTTTTGGGGGGCTGTGGGTATTATATTGTTTGGGCTGGGTTTTCTGGCTATGTATGTTGGGTGGATATTAATTGCGGTAGCGTTTTACTCTATCCCCCAGTCAAAAGAAACACCGCCTCCTCAGCCGACAAGTAGTCCTTAATGGATACTATTTACTTTATTGAATGTATTTAATTTTAAGTTATCAATAGTCCTTTGTCCTTCGTGAGTAAGTATAAATTGATGTTTTAGGACTTCAAAGAAATATGACAGCTTTTATTGGGTTCTTAAAATAATTAAATTTTTGTGGAATAAAACAAAATGATATGGATGTTATATATGACAAAAGTTGATTAAACCTAATCAAGAAGGAGAAGTAAGATGAAGTCGAAAAAAATTATTACCTTATCATTGATAGTGGTTGCCACTCTTGTTGTAACTATGTCGCTATTTGCAGAGCAAAGTAAAGAAGGCAAGGGTAGTTCTGGTTGCCCATACATGAAATCTTCGTCATGTTGTTCCTCCGCAAAACAAGCATGTCCAAATGACAAATCTGTAAAGTCTAATGACAAAGAAAAATCATCTAACTCACCTTGCTGTAATTCCAAGCCCTGTGATAAAAAAGATGAAGGAAATGCTGAAAAGAAAAATGTTAGTTCAAATACATCCTGCAATAACTGTTCTTGTTGCACTGCATGTAAATGTGCTGGAAACGAAGCAAAAAATACTGCTTGCTCATGTAAAGATACATGTTCCTGTTGTAGTTCTTGTTGCGAATCTACTAAAGCCTAAAATGTAGCCTATCCCTGACAAACTTACCCTATACCTCCTATCCTAAGGGATTAATTGCTGTTCAAATGGTAATTAATCCCTGCTATTTTTAATTTATCCCAACTTTTTCGAAGTGTATTTAATAGGACATGTTGTTGGTTATATTCATATTGGATGCTTTCAAAATTGATATGTTCAAATTCACTCATATTTAGTCGAACAACAAATTCTTTTAATGTCTCAAAAACCGTTGTCTCAACAAAAGCAAATTCTTTTAAGTGATTCAGCAGACGAAGTGTTTTTAAACCATCAAACCATTCATGAAGATGATATATCAATCTACTACGGTTCTTATGTTGTTTAAATATCTTGCTTGTTTTTTGAAGCCAGTAGTTAGAACTGAGGAAGTGTGCCAACTCTGGGTGTATAGTTTCTGCTTGAAGTAACATGTATTCAGCATTTTCATCAGGATGGTCAAGACACTGAATCCATCTTCTCAAAATTTCGAACGCCGAAAATGGATAAAAAGAGAAACGTTTTTCAGGCTGATTCATATATTGTTTTAATTTAGCACCTGTTCCAAAAGGTACCCGTTCTGACAAACGAGATGATGGAAAAACAGTGGCTTCAGTAATCCTTTTAATTCCACTGATTCGTGCAAGTTGTTGTAGAAAATAAAAATCTTCCCCAGCAATACGTGTACTCATTCCTCCCGATGCTGCGTAGAGTACCGCAGGTACACCGATAGTTGAACCTATAGGCAGGAAGGTATATGGTGATTGTGCATAACATAATCCAAGTTCATAGGTTCGCAAATAAATTTCATAGGCAAGCATACATAAACCTAACGGTGTATGCTCTATCGGATGTTCAGAATACATAACCCCTGCTGAATTAGGATTCTCTTTAAAAAAAGAATTCCACGTGAAAAGATAATTATCAGAAACGGTACAGTCCGCATCTAAACAGATTAGTCCACCAAAACTATTTCCTTCTTCAGCCAAATATCGCAAACCCCAGTCGAGCCCAATTTTACGAGCCAATCCAACGCCTTGCCCTACTGGAAATTCATAGCCCGCTGATGACGCATCAATAATTCCAATGGGAAAAGGTGTTTGATTTGAATACATACATGTTTTTAGAAACTCAATAGTCTCTTGATTGTTTTTTAATGCCTCAGGTGGTGATATCGTCTCATTCTGATTATTCACAACTACTATAACCAAGGTCTTTTCACATAGTTGAATAGGATTCATACTTAGTGACTGAAAAAGTGTTAAAATTCCCGCAAATTCGTTATATGCAGGTATAACAACGACCTGTTCAATTTCCTTGTTCAAATGTGTCTCCAAAGACCATGGTGTTAATGTCGCTTTTTTAGTCAAATATTCAGATATTTTTTCATTCATAAATTGTTTTTTATCCATATTAATGCTTGTTCTATCTCATCACAGGTTATCCAATAAATATAGTGTCCTGAACGTTCAAATCTTCGGAACCAATGTTCTTGTTTTCTTGAAAACTCCCAGATAGCAGAACGTAACTTCTGAAACAAATCGTTTTTATTCTTAATTTTCCCCTGTAAAAATAGAAGTACATAACGGTATTCCAGACCTAATTGAAAAAGTCGTTCTTCAGATACCCCATGGTTTAAAAGTTTTTCTACCTCTTCAATAAGCCCTTGTTGAAGCCTCTTTTTTAATCTCTCTGAAATCCGATTTTTAAGAATATCACGTTCCCATCGGACACCTAAAATAATGGATTGTAAAGGTGGAACCGTGATAATCTCTCCACCTTCTTTCTCTGCTATAGCAATCTCGATAGCACGGATAATTCTCTCTTTATCTAACAAATCAGTAGTGTTATGAAGTTTTGGTTTGAGTTGCATCAATTTTATCCGTAATTCTTCAATTGCCAAACTGTTTAATTCGTTTCGCAACGCTTCATTCGGAGGTGCCTTTGTTAGAGAATATCCTTCAAGAATACGTTCAAGATACAATCCTGTTCCGCCAACAATTACAGGAAATTTTCCCCGTGATAACACATCCTGTATCGCTTCTCGGAAACATTGAAGGTAATCATACAAACTAAATTCATAATCAACGGGAACAATATCAATAAGATGATACCGCACTGGCGGATAAACACTCTCATATTCATCAAGGTCTTTTCCTGTTCCGATGTCAAGACCAATATAAACCTGTCGTGAATCAGCGGAAAGAATTTCTCCATTAAGCTTGTGGGCAAGTTGCACACCTAAATGAGTTTTCCCACTTGCCGTAGGACCAAGTATAACAACACTTTTCCTGTTTTTTGAATCATTCATATTTAAATTTGTTGTATAATCTATCCATCATTTTTTATGCTATTAGCTAATTAGATATATTTTAACAATAAATAACTACAAAAAAGAGAATAGATAAGATGAGGTATCGTCTTGTATTTTTTTATGTATTAGTTTTATTAACCACTGTGTCTTATTCCGCTGTGGGTGACTCCGCAGACACCTTATTTCTCCCACCGATTCCCGGGTCTTTACAGAAAAGCATGGGACCCAACGCAAAATTAGGGAATATTCCTGTAGCATCATTAGCTAACTATCCACATCCGATATATGGTTATTCAGGAATGTCAGGTAAAAAATCATTCTTTTACGAGGAAGCCAGAGATAAACAACCTTTACGTATATCTGCAGAAGAAAAAACTGATATTGAAGGCAGACTTATCTTTGGTGACCCGATTCTGTTTTCGGATGGACATTACTATGCCATCGGTGAGTTTATGGTCGAATCAGCCGAGGGTATTCGTCTGATTATGGACTTGTCTCAGCTCTCATATTCAGATAAATTATGGCTCATAGTGCCTGATTTATATATGGTATACGGCCCTTTTGATAACGCTGGAGACCAATCGGATGAAACATGGTTGCCAACTGTATACAAAGAGTCTGTCATACTTGTTTTACAAACCGACAAAGAAACCTTACCTTTATTAAAATTAAAATCCTTTTTGTTTTATTACATGCCTTTTGAGTCATTTGCAAAAGCTTTGCCTTGTCCATTACATATTGGATGTGTTGACGACCCAGAATTTCAAAAAGTATCTACCGCAGTAGGGATGTTATCTATCCCTGTTCGCAATTATGGTGAGATTATTTGCACAGGCACATTGATAAATGTTCCTGAAACTCCTGAATTGGAACCATATCTAATATCAGCCCATCATTGCTTCGCAGATACAAACATTCGTTGGTCAGCCATCCAGGTCATTTGGGATTACCGTGCAGAGGATTGTTCAGGCTTCCCGTTTCCAGACCCAGATACCTGTCCTGTTACCACTGGAGCGATTAATCTTGTAGAAAGCGAATGCATTGATGGACAGCTGATTAAATTAATAGGAGATATACCAATTGGTAATTATGGTCGTGCCTATGCAGGATGGAGTTCTAACGAACTAACTTCTGGCATGACCTTCTACGGAGCACACCATTTAGAAGGGACTGCCTTAAAATCTGCTATCGGGAAAATTACCAAAACAGATACTGAAAGCTGTATGGATTCACTGTGTGCCGAGATAAGATACCACACAATTGAAGTCTTATGGGATGAAGGCGTTACTTCCCAGGGTTCCAGCGGTTCCGGTGCATTTTGCAAAGATTTCAATTACCAACTCGTTGGAATGCTAAGTAATGGTCCAACACATAATTGTAGAGACCGTTCGAGAAATTATGATTACTTTGCCTCCTTCCGATATTTCTACCCGCTGATTCAATGTTACCTAAAGCCTGGAACAAAATGCGAGGAACGAGCAGATTGTGGTGGAAGTTGCTTCTTAAAAACAATATTTTCCCAAAAATCGGAACAACTTCTATTCTTCCGCCAAATTCGTTCGTGGTTAGGTCAGCAAGGAGATTGGGGAAAAAACCTTATTAAATTCTATTACAAGCAATCTCCTATATGGATTAACCAAAGCCAGCAAAATCCAATACTCCGTTCGACAATAAAAACAATTCTAACGGAACCCGAATAAGAAAAGATCAACATCTTTTATTTAGAAATATCTCAATCCAATATCCTTACTTCTTCAATGCTTCAACTCACCTATAAAATTTGAAAGTAGCAATGTGTGA
>JAIWNQ010000202.1 GCA_020216745.1 Candidatus Hydrogenedens sp. | reverse complement strand
GGGTATACTCTATAAGTAATACATATTTTTAAATTAAAATTAGTAACGAATGAAAGGAACAATTATGAACTTACTGGATACGCTAAAAGGCTCACTTCTTGAACAATTCTTTCCAAAAGGATGGGACTTGAAAAAGATTGAAAAATGTTGTGCAAATCCACCCTCAAAAGTATTAGAACGTCAAAGATGGTGGAACAAACATTTTGAACCAATTATGTGCGAAACATTAGAAGAATTTAATGTAAAAATCGGTCATAAAATAGCGTATGAAATTTGTGCCAGTAAAGAAGAAGGCAAAGAAATTATATTAATTTTGCCTGTCGGGCCAATGGGTATGTACAAATGGGTTGTATATTTCCTGCAAGAATGGGGTGTGGATTGTAAACATGTATGGGGATTTAACATGGATGAATGGAGCGATAAGGATGGTAATACATTACCACCAAAATCGGCTGGTGCATTTCAGAACGCAATGGAAGATGCATTCTATGGCCCCTTAGGAAAACTAACCGTGCCAGAAAAACAGAGATTTTTTGCAACAAAAAAACTTTTGCCGAGATATCCTGAGAAAATCAGAGAATTAAAAGATAAAGGAGCGAAGCTTATCCTTGTATTTGGAATTGGTAGAGTGTTCCATATTGCATTTTGGGAACCACATTTTGCGGGAGAATTTAAATCTGTGGAGGAGTGGAAGAAGCAAGACTATCGACTTGGTGCTAAATTGCATCCATTAACTATCGAACAAAATGCAATTACCAGTTTCAAAAGTAGAACAACATTAGTTCCATGTTTTGCTAATACTATTGGTCCTGGTATATTCCTTAAAGCGGATAAAATTATTGGCGGTGCAGATGGAACATTAGGTAGAGGTATGATGTGGCAAGGAATGAGTCTATGGGTTACGTTACGTTACGGTCCAGACATGTGGGTTCCAAGTAGCTTCATGCCAACACTACCAGGAAATCTATTCTTCCTAAAAGAATTAGCAGGACCGTTAATTCCTGAGTGTAACTAATTAGAGGGAGTGATATAACATGAATATCCTTGCTGTTGGTGCACATCCCGACGACCTTGAAATCCTCTGCGGAGGAACATTAGCAAAGTATTCTAAAATGGGGCATAACGTATTTATGGCTCATCTGTGCAATGGAAATATGGGTGGCAAAGATATACCTATGCAACAGTTAGCAGAAATCCGTGATGGAGAAGCCAAGAAAGCTGGCGAACTTATTCATGCGGAAGTTTTAGGTCCCATTTGTGATGACTTAGGCGTCCTTTTTACTCAGGAAATGAGAGCAAAAGTTACAGATATTGTTCGATATGCAAAGCCCGACCTGATTATCACACATAGCCCACATGATTATATGACAGACCACATTATCACCCAGCAATTAGTTTTCGACTCCGCTTTTTCAGCAACATTGCCAAATTATAAGACTGGCAAACCTGCTCACGAAAAAATTACGCCCATTTATTATATGGACACAATTTTAGGGCTTAAATCACAACCCGAAATTTATATTGACATTACAGAATATTTCGAAACAAAAAAAGCAATGCTTGCCTGTCATGAAAGTCAGTATAAGTGGTTAAAAGGACATCATATTACAGACCCCTTCGTTATGATAGAAACCACAGCAAAGTTCCGCGGATTGCAAGCGGGTGTACTTTATGCTGAAGGGTTCACTATCGAGAAAGTCTGGGGGAGAGTACCTCCACTCAATTTGCTACCTGTGTAACAACAGATAACAATTAAGTTAATAAAAACGAAGTTATATTAGGAGAAAAACATTTCATGAGAATGTGGATACCATTTTTTGTTGTTTACTTATGTTTTACCCAATGGGCTTCTTCTACACCGTGGTTTGAAGAAGCAATGGTCGGAATGGAAGTCGGTCCAACAGGGGCACAATGGGGTTTTTCCAGTATCAACGATGAGCGATACTGTTCTAAATTGGACACCACAGAAATTGTTCGGAAATGCCATCAAGCCAATTGTGATTACGTTGTTATATGGGTTAGAGATGGAGATTATGCGTATTACAACTCAAAAATTCTAATCAAGGCACCAGGATTAAAAGACCGTGACCCATTGAAAGAAGCCATCGAAGAGGCAAAAAAATATAATATGCCCGTAATTGCTTATTGTGTTGTTCAACAAGGAGGACATTATATTGAACAACATCCAGAATTTCTAATGCACAACCTTGAAGGGAAACCTATTTATCATCGATTTTGCTACAACTCAGGCTACCTTGAGGTAATGAAGCAAATTATCGACGAAATTATGGATTATGGAGTTCATGGATTTCATATTGACATGATAGACCAGGGGTTTGGACCTCCCTATGGTTGTGCCTGTCCTGTATGTAAAAAAATGTTCCAAGAACAATACGGATTAGAAATACCAACCTCTATTACCTGGGATGATACATGGAAAACATTTTTAGAATTCCGCTATAAAAGTAGTGAACAATTTGAAAAAAAACTATATGAATACATTAAAAACCGTGATCCAAGAGTTTCTGTGGACTTTAACTATCATGGCAACCCTCCCTTCAGTTTTGAAGTAGGTCAACGCCCCGTTCAACATGGCAAAAATGGCGATTTTATTACTGGTGAAACCGGTATCTGGGGATTTAGTGCTTTAACCGTTGGGCTTAATGCAGAGTTTTATCGTTCTGCGGTGCCCCATCAACGAGTTCAGGTGGCTATACAGCGAGGGGTGCGAATGTATCATGACCAAACAACACGCCCTTTAAATGATATTCGCTGGGAATTATTAACATTATTTGCTCATGGTTCCTTCGTAACGATGGTGGATAAGTTAGGTTTTGATGGCACGCTGGATCCCGTTGCCTATACCCGTATCGGTAAAGCCTTTCAAGAAATTCATGAAAAAAAACCATTCTTTTACCATAAGCCTGTATATGAAGTGGGAATATATTTCAGCAGTAAAACACGAGATTGGGTGGCAAGGGAAATCCCTTCAACCTATTTTGCCTCGTTTCAAGGAACGCATAAAGCAATGGTATATGAACACATCCCTTGGGGTATCCTGTTAGATGAGAATTGTACCTATGAAAAATTAGCACAGTTCCCACTGGTTATTCTGCCCAATGTTGGCATCCTATCATCAGAAGAGATAACCATATTTACCCAATATGTTCATCACGGAGGAAATCTACTTATTACAGGACTTACAGGTTGCTATGATGATTTAGGGAATATCGGGATATATAATCTGGAACAGTTAACAGGGTGTAAATTTGTGTCAAAATTGGATAGTGAGGATAACTGGATTTCATTGGAACCGACACAATCAAAAGAAGAGGAACAATTGGCAAAAGAAATTGAACATGCTCATATAAACGAGAAGGACTATAAAAATTCAGATACCATGCCTGTTTTGGTAAGAGGACCTGCTGGAATATTCGAACCTACCTCCGCAAAAGCAGTTGGCAAATTGTGGAAGCCTTACCGTACACAACGCCAGATAGAAGGGAAAGAAGGAACAGACCTACCAATGAGCCCTGAAACAGTAGTAGGTCCCGCAATATTTATAAATCAGGTTGGTAAAGGTATGGTATTGACATGGACATGTTCACCAGACTATGCATTAGGCTCTGAATATGCCCTACCCGAATGCAGAAAACTACTGGTAAATACTGTTCGTTACCTGAATCCCAATCCTGATATACAAATATCTGCTCCAACCTGTGTAGAAACAATTGTTCTTCACAAACCAGAGAATAATGGTTATTACATTCATTGTATTGCTTATCCATCTCCACCACAGACCATTCCTATGAGAAATCGGCCTTATGTTCTCCCATCATTGATAGAAGATACACCATGCTTCTATTTAACAATCACAACCCTAAATCCTATTCAATCCGCCACCGCAAATAACAAAACCACACAAATCGAAAAAATATCCAACACTAAAATCAAAGCGTTTATAACCGAACTCCATGAAATAATTACCCTCAAACAATAGTCATATTTGCATTATTCCAATCGACAGTATTATTAACTTACGTATTTGAAAACTATATTTTAGTGTCTTGCCCGTGATAAAATGTATAGGATTACACCTAAAGATTGTTTAGTCAGAGCATCAATTTATCGAGCGAATAAAATGGAACTCAAAAAATACATCTTTCCAAAAAATAAGTGTGTATATTACAACAATGAAATGGGCGTTTTATTGTATCAGACAGATTGTATTGATTTTATGAAATCGCTGTTAGATAACTATCCTCAAGGTATTTTTGATATGATTTTTGCAGACCCACCTTATTTCCTTTCTGATGGAGGTATTACCTGTCATGCAGGGAAGATGGTAACAGTAGATAAAGGAAAGTGGGATAAGTCAATAGATATAAATAAAGTTCATGAGTTTAATCTTACATGGCTTTCTTTATGCCAGCGGTTGTTGAAACCGAATGGAACAATATGGGTATCAGGAACAAACCATGTAATATATTCAGTAGGTTTTGCTATGCAACAATTAGGAATGAAAATACTGAATGATATTACATGGGAAAAACCCAATCCACCACCAAACCTTTCGTGTAGGTATTTTACCCATTCTACCGAAACAATTATCTGGGCGGGAAAAAATCAAAAGACGAAACACTGTTTTAATTATAAAAAAGTAAGAGAATTAAACGAAGGAAAACAGATGAAAACAGTATGGACCATTCCCGCACCGAACGGGAATGAAAAGGAATATGGCAAACATCCTACACAGAAACCCCTACAGCTCCTGGAAAGAATTATATTAGCCAGTACATTAGAAGGTGACCTTGTTTTTGACCCATTTGCAGGAAGTTCCACTACAGGTATATCCGCAATTAAATTAAATCGCTTTTTTGTCGGCTGTGAATTAGAAGAGGAATATGTAAATTTGTCAATTAAACGGTTAGATGCATTCATAAAATATAAAAAATCAAATCCCGATTTATTTGAGGTGTTTACATGAAAGAGGGAGGAAGTGGAGGTTCATACACAATAACAGGATTAAATTTCGAAAAGAAAAGGGAAAGGCAAAGAATCAATTCTTTTTCAGTTATACATTAGTTTTGTTTTTTGTCCCTTTCATTACCTATCATATATCTGTTATTTCCTTCTTTTAACTATAACGTAGTGCGAGTATTAAGGAGATTTCTATGCCTTGTTCAAAAATAAAAAAACTTCCTCTTCGTTCCGATGTCCCCGTTGACTTTACATGGAATTTATCCCCAGTTTTCCCAAATGATGATGCATGGGAAAAGACATATAAAAACTTAGAAAAGGAAATACCAAAATTCTCACAATTCCGCAAAAAACTTGCACAATCTCCCGAGATACTTTTTTCATGCCTTGAACTCGAAAGTAAAACAGGTCAGATACTCGAAAAGTTAAGTGTATACGCAAACCTGAAAGCGTGTGAAGACATAACCAATACGAAATATTTAGCCCTTGCTGGACGTGTTCAATATCTAAGCATGCTATTGGCTCAAGCGGTTAGTTATATTGCACCTGAAATTCAGTCTATACCCGATAAGAAATTTCAAGAATTTCTAACAAGTAAAGAATTGAAAAAATATCGCTTCTCATTAGAAAATCTAAGAAGATTTAAACCTCATGTCCTTTCAGAAAAAGAGGAGTATCTTCTTGCATTACATACAGAAAGTGCAGGTGGAGCAGGGAAGATTTTTGAGCAATTGAATGATGCGGACCTGAAGTTCGGAACAATTACAGATGATAAAGGGAACAAACTTGAATTAACTCATGGAAATTTTCGCATCCTTTTAGAAAGTAAGAATCGAAACCTACGTAAAAAGGCATTTTTCCAATACTATAAAGCGTATGAAGAGCATGCAAACACAATGTCCGCCTCTTTGTCCGCATCTGTCTTAGAAGATGTATTCCATGCACGAGCAAGAAAATACAAGTCGGTTTTAGAAAGTGCCCTTTTCGAGGAAAATATCCCCCCCTCCGTTTATCATAACCTGCTAAACGCCGTGAAAAAAAACATTGCACCACTGGTTGACTATCTCCAATTAAGAAAACACGTGTTGGGAATAAAAGATATTCATGCTTATGACCTATTTGTTCCTCTCATTGATACAAAGCAGAGAAAACGAAAATATGAAGAGGCTGTTAAAGATATAACCTCTGCATTGGCACCTTTAGGGAAAGAATATACTCAAACGCTGGAACAAGGTCTGCTTAAAAAACGCTGGGTAGACCGATATGAAAACAAAGGAAAACGAAGTGGTGCCTTTTCTTGGGGCTGTTATCGTTGTCCGCCATATATCCTGATGAATTATAAAGATGAACTGGAAGACTCTGTCTTCACATTAGCCCATGAAGCAGGACATTCTATGCATAGTTATCTCAGCGATAAGAAACAGCCATTCCATTACAGTCACTACACCATTTTTGTTGCGGAAGTGGCTTCCACAGTCAACGAACAACTCCTTGTCCATTATTACCTCCAGAAATTACCTTCAAAAGAAGACCGTATCCGTTTGATATGCCGTGAAATTGATGAAATTCGCACAACATTAATTCGACAAACCATGTTTGCAGAGTTCGAATTACAAATCCATACCCTTGCAGAACAAGGACAGCCCTTAACACTGGATGTCCTCCGCAACGAATATCGAAACCTACTTAATATTTATTTCGGCGAAGCACTAACAATTGACCCTCAACTGGAATTAGAATGCCTCCGCATTCCTCATTTTTACCATGCTTTCTATGTGTATAAATATGCCACAGGTATATCCTCCGCCATTGCAATTGCAAAAAAATTAATTGAAGGAGACAAAAAAGCACAGAAAAATTATCTAAATTTTTTGAGCATGGGTGGCTCCAAATATCCTCTTGAACAACTTAAATCCGCTGGCGTTGACTTATCTACTCCAGAACCTATTCAGACCGCTATGAATCATCTTGCTGAAAGAGTATCCCAACTCAGGGAACTTTTGATAAAATAATTAAAAGGCAAATGAAAATGTAACTTTAATGTAAAGGGTAGATTATGAAACTTAGTAAAAATGCTCATCTTCTCTCATTATTATTCCCTATTATCGTAGCCTTTCTTTTTGTAGGGAATAATACGTTCGGGGACACTTCATTTGAAAGTCTCCTAAAACCCCTTGCTGGACAAAGCATGCGAAACAGCAGTTCCGCAGAAGACATCGAAAAAAATGGAGATGCTCGTCCTATCGAACCAAATCAGACCCTTATACTGATGGATGAGGATGGTCCTGGAATGATTACCCATTTCTGGAATACCATCGCTACAGAAAATCCATTCTATCCGCGTAGCATTGTATTGCGTATTTATTATGATGGATTAGAAAAACCCAGCGTCGAGGCACCCATTGGAGATTTCTTTGGATTAGGACTGGCAGGACATAAAGAATTCATATCCCAACCTGTCGTAAACACCTCACGAGGTCGTGCTCGAGTTTGTTTCTGGCCTATGCCCTTCCAAAAGCATATCAAAGTAACTGTTACAAATGAGTCCGATATCCGTGTAGGTTCATTTTATTATTACCTGGATTGGAAAAAACTTAATGAATGGACACCTGATACCCCTTATTTCCATGCCCGCTATCGCCAGGAATATCCAGCACAACCCGGAAATTACACCCTCCTCGAAACTCAGGGAAAAGGACATTATGTAGGGACCGTTTATTCCGCCCTACAAATGGAAACAGGCTGGTTTGGAGAAGGAGACGACTTTTTCTATATTGACGGAGCAGAGACGCCCCAATTAAAAGGCACAGGAACAGAAGATTATTTCAACGATGCATGGGGGTTCCGCGAATTCTATGCCCCTTACTACGGTGTCCCTATGTATGAAGGGGTATTTGCAGGAGACCGTGTAAGCATATATCGCTGGCATATTCCTGACCCTGTTCATTTCGAAAAAAGTTTGAAAGTTGTTATTGAACATAAAGGTAGCATCATGAACGAAAAGGCTCCCATAACGAAAATGGACCTCGCAGGTTTCAAAGAACGAAAAGACTGGGTAAGTTCCGTAGCCTTCTGGTATCAAACAACCCCAACAACATGGGACGAACCCATCCCCCCCGCAGATAAACGAATTCCCCCCTATAAAACACTTAAATTTGACACACTGGTATATCGTGCTGACCCTGCCATACTAACTGTACCAACAGAATACTTCCTTTTATATATTCCACTTACTCCAAAATCAAGCATTGAATTTGATTTCGAAATTACACAAAAAGGCACCTACCGCATTGACTCTTACATGATTTTCTCCATCTTCAGTGGAGTATTCCAACCATACATGGACGGAAAACCTTTTGGGGCACCCATTGATTTTTCTGCCCCTGGTTATGATATTGCACCCGTTTATTTAGACATCCACGAACTTTCCGAAGGGATACATACCCTTCGCTTTGAAGGAATAGAACAAACTCCCAAACATACCCGAACAATGGTTCCCAAAACGTATGGATTGGGTATCGCAAACCTTCTACTACTCCGTCTTGAAGATATGGAAGGTTATCGTAGTGTCCTGAAAGAATTAGACCCAAATGCCTTTCCACAGGAACAAAAAACAGGACAATAAACATAACATATTATAGAACCAAGTAAAAAACAATTGTATAAACAAAATTATTTAGGATTTAGAGGTTTCACATGAAAGTTATCATTACAGGTGGTGGAACAGGAGGGCATATTTTCCCTGCCCTCTCTATACTGGAAGAATTACAACGGCGAGACCATCAGTTACTTGTGCAATGGGTCGGTAAGAAAGGAAATCTTGAAGAAAAGGTATGCCAGCAAAGAGGAATCCCTTTCCGAAGTGTCCCTATTCGTGGTTGGCCCCGAAAAATAAGCATTTCGCAGGGAATAACCGCTTCCTTATTAGCCATTTCAATAATTCGTTCCTTTCAGATATTACTCCGTTTCCAGCCTCAGATTGTAATCGGCGTCGGAGGTTATGTCTCCTTCCCAATTTTATGGTGTGCCCAGATTTTAAACATCCCCACAGTTCTACACGAACAAAATTCCCGATTAGGAATGGCTAACCGTATCCTTGCAAAAAAAGCAAAAAAAGTATTCCTGAGTTTCCCCCTTGTTGAAAACCTTCCCGAAGAAATATATGACCCCAAAAAATTTATTATTACAGGGAATCCTGTGAGACACGCCTTTATAACCCCACCCTCAAGAGAAGAAATTTGCTTCCAATTAGGTTTCAATCCCCAACAAAAAACTATCCTTGTAATGGGAGGAAGTCAAGGGGCACATACAATCAATCTTGCTGTTTCCGATATGTTAAACAAATTAGAGCCAAACGAATTTCAAATTATCTGGATAACAGGACACAACGATTATGATAAATATAAAAACCATGCATCTCAATCAAAAGTCCCATTAAAAATGTATCCATTTTATGAAGACATGGCAGACCTGATGTCTGCTTCAGACCTACTCGTGGCTCGTTCTGGTGCTTCTACATTAGCAGAAATTACAGTATTAGCTAAACCATCTATTCTTATCCCATTTCCTTACGCCACAGACAACCATCAAGAACATAATGCACGATCTATTGAAAATGCAGGTGCAGGAGAAGTAATCTTAGACAAAGATTGTTCCGCAGATTCATTACTCCCCCGTATCCGTAAAATCCTAAACGACCCCACTTTACTCGAAAACATGTCCAATTCTGCAAAAAAGTTAGCCCGACCCCTTGCCTCCGAAACCATTGCTGAAGAAATTATCAAACTCGTCTTCTCCCCATCAAACAACTAATCCTATTTTCCTACCTCTACCCCTTTCTCTTTATATCTCCATTTCCTCCACAGTTAATCCTCCCCGAAAGATAGTAGTGGGAGCATCCCTGCTCCCAAAAAAAAATAACCATTAACATCCAATCTATCCATTTTTGAGCAAGTCCACCCCCGCTACATTATTACATCATGTAGACACCCCTCCCTGTGTTTTTACTTCGCAATTACAT
>JAIWNQ010000201.1 GCA_020216745.1 Candidatus Hydrogenedens sp. | reverse complement strand
AAGGCAAAGAACATTCAACCACAGAGTGCACAGAGAACCACAGAGAACCACAGAACCGATTCTTATCATTCCATCCGCTCATCTCCATGCCCTCTGTGGTTAATTCATTTTCATCTGTTGAAACTATAATTACTTCACTTGGGAGCAAAGATGCGGACGTTATATCACACACCCTTGCATTGTTAGACGTATGGGTCTGCCCCTATGGGAGTTTCGACTTTAATTAATGTTTTGTTTCATAAAAACATGGATAATATATACGAATACCTCTACGGTCTCTTGGTCAGAGGTCTCGAATACCTACCAACGATAGACAAGCCCTACAACTTGAGCAATTGCTGGATTGACAGGTGCCTTACTGGCTCCTGTTGGATTGGCAGGGTCTTCTGCAATATAGCGAACAAACTCAACATGTCCATCCATATATAGCACATTGGAACCACCAGGGATATGATTGAATCCTTCGGGTGATGTGGCAACATGGTCAAACATAATCCACACAGAACTCTGTGCTTGTGCTGAGGCAGAAGGATTATTAATATCGGTAATCAAGAACCGTTCTATCCCTTCACGAAGACGATAAATCACTGACCCTCCACCATTCCCATTACCAGGGTCAACATTCACATCTTTATCTATATAATTTGCCCAGTTAGCGGGTGTTGCTAAAAGTGGTATAACTGTATTTGTTATGAATTGGACCAATTGTGCAGGTCCTGTTAAAGGCTCGCTTAACCAGGGTGAAATAGCAGGAAGTGTCATTGGGGTCTGATTCGTTTCTGCACGGTCAAATACCCAACCTAAATACAGGTAACTTTCATCAATTGCACCAGCACCGTAGTTGGCATCATTACACAAAGTCCCAAATGTAATTTCCCCTGTTTCATCATTTGTAACATCATTCATAGTACTTTGTGCATCAGAAGGACAAAATACAATTGCTGGGTCTGTACAATACTCAGGATACAGTGTAGTAGGGTCAGGACCCATTGCTATAAATAAACTGGTATGGTACGGTCCCAATGTAGGGTCAGCAGAATCACAATCTCTAAATATAGGGTCTGCTCCATTGCGAACCAAGATTCGAGGGAACCTTTCTCCTTTGGTTTCGTTCGCATACATTTTCATAACAATACCCCACTGTTTAAGATTGTTTTGACAACTTGAGCGTCTTGCCGCTTCTCGGGCTCTTGCCAATGCAGGCAAAAGAATTGCAGCAAGAATACCGATGATAGCGATGACAACAAGTAGTTCGATGAGAGTAAAACCTTTCTTCATAAAGATGACTCCTATCTTAAAAGGTTAAAACTGATTAAATTGGTTTACACTTGCGTGTCCGATTTCGGGAGTTAGTCTTATAACTTTCCACATAGTTATACTATCAAAGAAACCACAATTTGTCAAGTTTAAAATTTTTTAGTTGTATTATTATCTAAAAGAAATTATGAAACAGTAGTTATTTCAGTTTAATTTTAGAATTATCAATTTCTTTGTATATTTGTATCTGTATTTTATATACTCTAATATAGATTAATCAACGAAATGTTTATTAGGAAGGTAATAATATGAAAGAGAAGCATTTTCCCAATTCGTCTTGTGATTGTTGTGGGATGAGCAGAAGATGTTTCTTATCCACGACAGCTATGTCTGCATTAGTCCCGTCATTGTTTGTTTCTGCTCAGACAGAATTTCCATCTGAACGTGAATTTAAACGACCTATTGACCTTGCCACTTTTCGTCCAAAACCGAAGGTACGGATTGTAGGTGTCGTTATCAGGGACAAACTGCCATACTGGTTAGGCTGGCCAGGTTCTTCTTATGACGTTGAGGGACATCGTAAAGAATATGAGAAGGCTTTTTATGATTCTGCAAATCGTGTAGGTGTAACTCTTGAAATGCTACCCGACCCTATTGAGGATGATTCTGTTGTTGAGAAATTTATCCAATTCATTTCTGCGGAAAAACCAGATGCTATATTAATTCATATTCAGCGTCGCAAAAAGTGGAAAATAATTGAACAGATTTATGAATGTACCCATATACCTATGATTGTATGGGCACCTATAGGTACTGTATTCACGACACAGATACACGAGTTTGCAAGGAAAGAAGGTGTGTATATCCTTTCTACATTAGACACATCCTCCGTTGACCAGGCATTTAGAGCGGTTAGAGCAAAAAAACAATTGGAGACGACTCGTATCCTTGTTGTGCATGGGAATGAACGAAAAGATGAAGTTATGGATAGGTTCAATACGAAGATTCGTCATGTCCCTCGTAGTATGATGGAGGAGATGTTTCAGAGGGTTCCTGTCACAGATGAGGTGAAAGACATTGCCCAAGAGATGAAAGAAAATGCACTGAAAGTCATAGAGCCTACGGATGAAGATTTGATAAATGCAGGCAGGAGTTATGTTGCGGGGAAACATCTACTTCGGGTAGAGGAAGCCAATGCTATTACGACGGACTGTCTTGGCATGGTTACCCAGAAAACAGTTCCAACTCCGCCGTGTATGGGTGCATGCTTATTTCAAGACCATGGTGTAACATACGGTTGTGAGGCAGATATCTTTGGAGCCTTCTCTCTGATGTTTGTAAGTTATCTTTTCGATAGACCTGGTTTTATGAATGACCCCGTTCCTGAAACAGTCAAAAATGAACTTATTACTGCTCATTGTGTATGTGGCACAAAATTAAATGGATTTGACAAGCCTCCGGAACCTTATATCCTTCGTTCTCATTCTGAATCCAATATTGGTGTGTCGTTGCAAGTATTGTGGAAAGAAGGACAGCCTGTCACATTAGTTAGGTTTAATAATCCCAATGAACTTATTCTTGATACGGGTGTCGTTACAGAAAATATTAATACACCTCCAGCGGGTGGATGTAGAACAAATTTTTCAATTAAGATGGACAATGTAGAAGAGAGTAAAGATGTTTTGGGTTTTCATCAAGTTGTTTTTTATGGGAATTATCGACGAGAGGTGCAAGCCTTCTGTCAACTTTACGGCATAAAAGTAGTTCATTCCCCGTCTGTAGCGAACCCAATGATTCCAAAAGATAAGCAATCGTGAGAGATATAACTATTCCAGAGTCGGATAAAATGGATAGAAGTCTGTATTGGGTGATACTCCGATAATGTCATCTCCGCACCATTTATAGGTGAACTCGATTCCCCGTAGCGTATCTTTTGTAAGTCGTTCAGGTAATTGATACATCATTTCTACGGTACCTTCGGGTCGCTCCTGTGAAATAAAAGCAAAACACCCAGTAATAGAAGCGGAGATAGGTTTGCCTGCCGATGTGAAAGAGATACTTTCCTCTGGGGTCCAGTTCGGAACACGGATAATAAGACGATAATGTTTCTTTGTAGTGATTTTTAATATGGCCTCCTCCTTCTCTCGTTTAGATTCTATATCAGCATATTTTGTTTTACAGGGGATGTGAAAATGTATTTTTAATGTATCCCCCTCAAGTTGAACTGCATGCTGATATAAATCAATGACGGAGTGAAGCACTGCGGAGCTTACATCGGTAACTGCCTGTTTCCTACCGTGAGGATGCTCGTGACAACCTCCGTAGGCTCCGATGACATGTTGCGTTAAATCGCGATGTATATAAGCGTTAACATTTTGCACAGGTTTTAATGGAGGGGTATCGGTGATTTGGGTTGCAAAGAGTCGGACACGAAGAAGTCGTTCCGCATCGTCAAGAAGTTTTCCATCACCCATCAAGGCAAGCCACAGTGCCAATTGTGCAAAATCGCCCGCAGAGGCTACTTCTCCAAATCCATCCGTGCCAAGGTCATGAGCATTAAATCCCGCCTCTGAGACGAGTTTCTTTTGTAAAATCTTTTGCAAGAAGATTCAGAGGAGGAATTCCAAGTGTGTAAAGACTGCTATGGTACAAAAATTCTCGACGATTAAAGTCTACCATGCTTTTAGCACTTTTTGTTTTATCTTCGATATCACCGAATACACACAGATAACGAAGAGTATAAACGGAAAAGAGATTGAGACTCAAAAACAATATAGAAAATTATGGGTTAGCTTTCTATGAGGAGAAGATATAAAAACAAGTTTTCCCCATAAAAGTTTTTTATTTGTTATTAATGAACTGTTTATGTATAATTAAAAATATAACATAAGGAAAAGAGCCATGAATACATCAAATCATGATTCAAAAAACGTTTCACACTGTTCAGCAGGCTGTTCTCGCAGACAATTTATTTTGGCTTCTGCTGGTATGGTAGCAGTTGCTAACCTGCCTATTTATGGGAAGTCCACCATTGGCCATGAACAATTATCCGAATTACAAATCAAGAATAAAGTTAGAGTAGGAAAAATGTATGTAGGTGTCCCGACCCCTGGTTGGCCTATGCATCAAGTTGACCTGAAAGCAGAGGTAAATCGGTATGAACAGGAAATTGCCAAACTTAACGATAAACTTGCCGATATTGAGTTTATCGATGGCGGTCTTGTTACCAATCAAGATGAACTTGCAAAAGCAAAGGAAAAATTCAAGGATGTAACAGGCATACTGGTATTGCATCTGACGTTAGGCACAGGCGGATTTATTTCAGGACTATTTGACCTGAACAAGCCAGTAATGATATTTACCATGCCTTATTGTGGCCATGAGTGGCATATTGTCCCATCATGGCAGAAAGAAGGAAAATGTATTGATATTGTTCCGAGTAGTCAATTTGCAGACATTGCGGAAGCGGTGAAACCATTCCGTGCTATTCAAAGACTACGGGAAACGCGAATACTCCATGTAAACTATGGAGAAGCAGACCCAGCCTATTGCACTTCTACCAAAGAAAAATTTGGAACTGAAATTATTACGATAAAACTGCCTGAACTTCAGAAAGCCTACGAAGACGCATCCGAAAACGAGGTTCTTGCAGATGCAGAAAGATGGATTAAAGAAGCAGAAAAGATTGTAGAGCCCAGTAAGGAAGACGTGATGAAAGGGGCAAGAATGTACATTGCCATGAAGAATCTCATGAAAACTTATAACGCACAGGCTATTACAATGAATTGTTTAGGGATGAAATTAATAGAAAATAATATGGGATATCCATGCTTGGGATTTGTTCGATTAAACAATTCGTTGCTTGCTGGCGTGTGTGAAGCAGACCTAAAATCTACAATGACACAACTACTGTTTACCTATCTTGTAGGACGCACAGGTTTTGTTACAGACCCAATGTTTGACCTTTCAAATAGCACCATAATCCACGCACATTGCGTTGCAGCAACACAAATGAAGGGGCCGAATACAGAGCCTTCTCCCTACATAGTTCGCACTCATTTAGAAGATAATCGCGGTGTTTCACTACAAGTTAGAATGCCAGTCGGAGAAAAGGTTACTATGGCACGATTAATCGGTACCGACATATTACTATATAGCATTGGTGATGCCATAGATAGTCCACTTGATGAACGTGGCTGTAGAAGTAAATTAACTGTGAAAGTTGACAATATCGATAACTTCCTATATAACTGGTCAAGTGGACTACATCGTGTAATCTTTTATGGCGACCACACTAGAGATGTTGAACGTTATTGCCGTTTAAACAGAATTAAAATACTCCGCGAAGGAATTGACAATCTCCATAAGGTCGAAGGACTTGAATGGGACCCCCACGTCCACGCATAAGTTGTTATAGACAAACAAAAATCATATTCGCCAGTAATTTATCTCTAAGAAAACTAAACAACAAAACCCTACTCACAAAGTGACAAATTAATATCAGAAAAATAAATCGTATTTTAAATCATTATGTTTTCATCTATGAAATCTAAAAAGTAAATGGCGATATATTCTCATTTTACTGATATTATATTAATTAATTGGCGGTATCTTTTGAGAGAGTTTTGGATTTGCTTCCTATAAATAGATAGTAAAAATTCCATACCGCTTTATAAAACGATAATATTGAAATTGCAAAAAATAAAAGAGTAATTACCCAGAAAAACAATTTCAAATTTGGGTGTGTTTTTATAATTTCTTTTATAAGATGTTGAGGTCTTTCTAATCTTAAATTCTTTAAAATCCTTGCTCCAAATCGTGTTGTTAAAACGTACTTACGGCCTGCACCTCCTCTTTTAAGCCATGCAATTCCCCCAGGTCCTTTTTTAACAGCATCATTCATCATTTTAATCCCATCTTCACTATTTCCCAATTGTTTAATCAAGGTTATTCCATCACTCCCACCATTTCGAATCATGAGATATGCAGTATCCGTATTTTTCTCTGCAATCTTTGCAACTGAAGTAAGATCGTCAACTGTATCAACATGTTTCATCACCGTTGCTGAACGAGCAAGTCCTAAATTATCTACCAATCCAGCTACACTCTTGAAAACAACCTTTAATCCATTATCAAGTTTTCCGACTTTTACTGAATTTTTAGCTGTAGTAATAATGAAATCTGCAAATTTTTTTGATAATGCTCCTACTTTTCGAAAAGCCTTTAAAACTGCAGGTGCCCAATCCGCAACATCTACTACTTCAGTTAACAATCCTACACTGGCAAGTGCAACAATGACCATATCAGTTTCGTTGCCTGTAATTTTGTAATAACCCTGTTTTAATAAATCTCTGACGTCACCCCAAACTATCATATCAGAAGTTATTCCACCTATTATCTCTTCAATGGAATTTCCACTTCCCCAAACAAATCCACTAATAGAACGCTTTATCTTTCCCCATAAAGAATTAATTTCTGTTTCAAGTTCTTGCTCAAGTATTTTTGCTTCTTCCTGTCCAGGCATATCGGGATGTTTAAGAATAAAACGGGTCAATTCTAAAGCTTCTTGCAATTTGCCCTCCTCTTTTAATTTTTTCACATCAGGTATATAATTATAATTCGGTAAATTTGTCACATTTTCTATATATTCCGAAGAGTTTGTAATTGATGACCAGAGTAAAATCGTTATAATTAAACAAATAAATCCTACCAATAAATATTTAAGACCATCCTCTATTTTTTTAAGCATATTCAACCCCATTGATGTTTATTAAATGTGATTAAAAAATTAAATTATTATGAAATTAATGATAATATAGAATTTATTCAAAGTCAAGTTGATGACAATAGCCTAATGAAGAAACTATAAAATTAATATGACAAAAAATGTTCTTTTATGTTATTGAATTACAATCTATCGTAACCAGATACATAATAAAAAAAGTGACAAAGGATAAACATAAGATAAAATAAATAAGCAGATTTTATTTTCATTATTTTTTCTCTACAATACTTTTTTTATAAAATATATTATAACAAATTATTAATAGTCTTAAATATTTATTTTTAGAAGGAGTCCAACAATGAAAAAGAAATTATTGTTTGAAGGATTTTCTGTTTTATTTGTTTTGATTTCTTTTACTGTTCATGCGGTGGTGTGGGAATTCCACACTAACGGGGACACTGAAGGATGGTCTGCCGGCTCTTATATAAACAATTTTACTGTTTCCGGCGATGCGTTAACATTCGATACAACTGGAGGCGACCCACAAATATTCTCTCCAGACAACTTAAATGTGGACGGTTCTAACTTCCGCTACCTACATGCTGATATAGAATTTACAGCTTCATCGAACCAGACATTCCAGATGTTCTTCATTACTACAGCGGATGGGGGATGGAATGAAGCAAAATCAATTAATTTCACTGGTTATACCGGAAGGAATACATATCTAATAAACATCTCTCAACAATTATCCAACGAAGGGAAAGACCCGAACTCGTGGTTAGGTAAAACTATCCGTCAAGTTCGGCTTGACCCCGGTGCTCTTTCTGGCTGTAATGTCAAAATTCATTGGTTCGGTATAACATTTGGTAGTAATTCTCGTGGTGCAGTCTGGGACTTCGAAACGAACGGCGATTTTGAAGGCTGGGGTGGATTCAGTTGTGCTCAAAATCAGCAAGTCACCGGAGGCTATTTATATTTTGAATTTAACTGCAGTGACCCGTATGTTCAATCTCCGGGCGATTTAAGGATTAGCGGGTCTGATTATCCATGGCTACAAGCAGATATAGAATTTTCCCCTTCAGACGACTTCTTCCAGATGTTTTATAGCACAACTGTAGAAGGAGGATATGAAGAAGCAAGATCTGTAGTCTTCCCATCAAGAGTAGGAAGATACACTTATCTCATTAATATTCCTCAACGACTTTCAGAAGAAGGTAAATCGGGCGTCTGGAACGGACGAACTATAACGCAAATTCGCTTCGATACGGGCGGACTTTCAAGTGGAAATGTAAGAATTTACTACATTGGTCTACGTCGTGAGCCAATACCCGATTGGCAATTCGATGTCGGTAACCATAAACAAGGTTGGACTGCAGTCCAGCAAATATCAAATCTACAGGCAAATGGTGGTGTACTAAGTCTTAACACCACTGGAAGCGACCCATTTATATATGTGTACAATCAACATTTTAATCCCTCATCATACCGTTATCTGTTACTCCGTGCCAATATCACCGGATACGGGAACAACAATCCCGCAATGATGCAAACCTTTGGTTTCCCCGGAACGGGTGCAGGCTGGTATGTTAATAAAGACTATTATTTCTATCCAAACAATGGCTACCAATGCCTGCTGGTAGATATGGGCACTCGCACATCTGGTAACTCCTGGCTCGGTGCACCCGGAACAATAAATAATTTTCGCATTGACCCTGCAACAGTGGAAACCTCCGCTACCTTCTATTATGATTATATTACCCTTTACAATTCACTTTCATGGGCAACCGGACCATATACTTGGGACTTTTCCACTGCTGGAAACAATAATTTATATGGGAATAACTGCGGTAGTTGGGTCTCTGCCAAGCATTCGCCTTATGGCGGAACGTCATTAAATATTGCCAGTGGTGTAGGAACCGTCACGGGCACAGGGACACTCGGCATAGAAAATCTCGGCTTTATTGTTGGGGCACCTTCCACCTATAGATGGCTACAGGTCGATGTAAACCCAGCCACTCAAACTGACCGAAACGATTTTACATTACGTTTTGCCTGGCGGAATGATGGCTTAAGATTAGGCGATGATTACGAAACTGCAAGGAAATGGACTATCCCGACTAATAAGGGAATCAAACGCTATAATTTCCTCATCCCATACACGACAGGTCAGCCTTCCGGTCATACCGGCGCATGGAGTGGAGTCCCGCACGGCATTCTGCTTCAATTCGGTGAAGGTGAAACGGGTATCAATTCAGTAGTGATTGATAATGTAAGCATTTTGTCAGATACCCAAGTCACCGCTCCTACTGTTACTGCGGTAGAAGTAAAAGGACAACGAGTCGTAGATATTACCTTCAGCCAACAGATGGATGGTAGCACAATTACCGCCAGTAGTTTTACCATCTCCGGCACTGGTAAGGGCACATTAAGCACGAACCCATTTAGTGTGCAGTTCCTTACAGGTCATACCTATAGGCTTACATGGATTGCCGGTGAAATGAGAGATGGCGGCGATGTAACTATCACCGTCTCAGCCTCTGTCAAAGATTCTGCCGGTAGGAACCTTACCTCACCCAACAGCGCTACGCATGTCGGCGGTGGTATCAAAATAGACACGCCAACTATCTCTACGGTAACTTCGCCCGCAACTGCGAATACTACGCCTATTACGATAAATTACACCGGTGCTGCCGATACATCCAGCGGTGTTAACAAAGTAGAACTCTGGTATAAGAAAGAAACCGGTGGCACATGGACTTATAGCGGACTCAGTTCCACTTCTGCACCCAACGGCAGTTTCAACTTCACCCCTGTCTCAGAAGGCACTTACTACTTTGATGTAGTTGTAGAAGATGGTGCCGGAAACCGGAGCAGTTCACCTACCGGTAATGGTGGAACGAGCACTATTTACGACATAACAGTTCCTACGGTGGGTAGTATAAATGTTCCAGCCTATACGAATCTGAATCCTTTGCCAGTGGTATATGGCTCGGCGACGGACAATTTGAGTGGTGT
>JAIWNQ010000200.1 GCA_020216745.1 Candidatus Hydrogenedens sp. | reverse complement strand
CAATGATATTCTCCAAAGTTGAAGAATTGTATCACTCGAAGCAATTCAGATAGGTTTATCTGCCAATCCCCATTCGGGTCTGCACTATGCGGTGGTTTTTCACCTTCCGCTGAACCTTCTGCCGTGCCTTCGGTTGAGCCTTCGCCTTCTACAATTCCTTCGCCCTCAATAATTCCTTCTCCTTCTACTAAACCTTCGCCTTCAGGGGTTCCCTCTGGTGTTCCTTCGACAATACCTTCTCCTTCTGGGGTTCCTTCTGGTTTTCCTTCAACAGCACCTTCTCCTTCAATACTACCTTCCGTAGTTCCCTCCAGCGTCCCTTCAACTACACCTTCCGGCGTTCCTTCAGGGGTTCCCTCAGGAGTGCCTTCAACTACACCTTCCGGGGTTCCTTCCGGGGTGCCTTCTGGAGTCCCTTCCACTACTCCTTCCGGTGTGCCCTCCGGTGTGCCTTCGGGGGTTCCTTCAGGAGTGCCTTCAACTACACCTTCCGGGGTTCCCTCTGGTGTGCCTTCGGGGGTTCCTTCAACTACACCTTCCGGGGTTCCTTCGGTTGAGCCTTCTCCTTCTACACTACCTTCCGGTGTTCCTTCCAAACTTCCTTCGCCTTCGGGGCATGGACCGGAGGATACTATCAGGTCTACTGAGGTTCCCCAGCTTACAATTCGCCTTGATTTTGGATTTTGAGTTATCACTGTGTTTTCTGGGATTGTATCACTGCATTGATATGTAATGGAGCCCGTATTAAGCCCAACATTTGATAATTTAATGTTTGCTGATGTTGTATCCAATCCGACGACATTAGGGCAGGCAACTTGTGGGCTACTATCCCATACAAAGTATGGGTAACTTTGGTTTTCTATTATTGTCCATGTCATAAAAAAATCCCAACCAGAGTAGGTGGCCTGTTGTTTCATTTCTGCAGTTGTTTTCCCGACACCTCCTCCGGGGGATGTTGTCTGCCCTGTTGCCTCGGTGTCCCAGTAACACTCACCAGAAGAGCCTGAAGAATCTCTAATTAATCCACTCAAGAAAGATACCCCCTGCACACGACCTACTGCATAGCATGTATCTATTGAGCCTTCGTTATTGGTGACTAATCCAGCTACATATTGATTTCCTGTTACAGAAGCCATAGAATAACAATATGTAATAATTCCATAGTTCTGGTTCACCAGACCCGCAACATAGTTATACCCTTCAATATCTCCTAATACATAGTTAAATGAACTAATACCATAATTAAAAGCTATTAGCCCTCCAACATATAAATTGCCTGTGATAGCTCCTGAAACAATACATTTTGAGATTAAACCAGCGTTGATTCCCACTAAACCACCGACATTTGTATTTCCTACTATAAATGCGTTATCTATCTTTGTTCTGTAGATTTTACCTCCATGCAGTGTCCTGAATAGAGATACAATATCTTCATCGGGGCGGTTTATATATAAATCCTGGATTGAATAGCCGTTTCCATTAAACACCCCCGTAAAGGTATCTATAGGATTAAAACCTTTACCCCCATCCCAATTGATAGTGTCGCTTGCGTCTATATCTGCTCTTAAGTTATAAGTAGCATTCCAGGGATAATTCCAATTCCGTCCTATTTTGTTTAAGTCCTCGATACTCCATATATCTATGGATATAGGAATAGCTGGTGGTGTTTGAGTAGGTCCTAATTCCGCAAGATAAGGATAACTAACTCCTTCTATGATACGCCAAATGCCAGGGAAATTCCATCCGACATAATTTGACTGCGTTTTCATTTGTGTGGTCGTTCTACCTTCTCCGCCTGCGGAGTTGTATCGTCCAGATGTATTGACATCCCAATAACTATCTGTAACTGAGGAATAATTTACTCCGACCAGTCCACCTGTATCTACTCCTCCAATAACCCTCCCCTTAGAATAACATTGTTCAATTGTCCCAGAATTATAACCGACTAATCCACCTACACTTTTGTTTCCCGAAACTTCTTCTGTCGAATAACATTGAATAATCGTTCCACTGTTTGCTCCTGTAAGACCACCTATATTTTCAACTCCTGATACAAGTGTAACAGAGTAGCATGTGTCAATATTGGCTCCATATTCATTTGTTCCGGTTATTGCTCCTACATTAGATCTACCATTAACATAACCTTTAAACCAACTCTTTTCTATGTGATTGAAGTTACAAGCAACTATCCCTCCAGTTCGTGTATTCCCTGAAATAATACCTGTTACATGACAATTCGATATGACCCCATAATTTTGGGTAACAAGTCCGGAGATATTAGTATCACCACATACCCAGACATTTTGTAGATTTAAGTTTTTGATTTTCCCTCCAACTAATTTGCTAAATAATGCTAAGTAACTCTGATTATATTGGTTGATATACAAATTAGATATAGTATGGGCATTTCCTTCAAATACTCCAGCAAATAGACTTATTGGTTTGAATCCTTTACCGTCATCCCAGCCTATAGTTTCTGATGCGTCTATGTCAGCCATAAGAACATAATGTCCGTCGTATGGATAATCTGGTGTTGTCCCGATTTTTAACAAATCATCTAATGTCCAGATTTCTATTTCCACAGGTTCTGTATAAGATTGTGTCATTCCTAATCCTAATAGGTAAGGATAGGTAATGTCCTCAATAATGCCCCAAATACTAATAAAGTCCCAGCCAGCATAATTTGCCTGTGTTTTCATTTCTGCAGTAGTTCTCCCTTCTCCACCTGCTGAACTGCTCTGCCCAGATGTCTCCATATCCCAATAACTATTAGAAACAACTCCACCAGAAGTATATCCTATAAGACCGCCAGTGTTAGAGGTTCCTGACACGGCTCCAGCAGAATAACATTCCGAAATGGTATCAAAGTTTCTTCCTACAAGCCCTCCAATACCATCACTGCCTGAGGTTTTACTCATTGAATAACACTTTTCAATAGTCCCCAAATTATAACCTGCCAAACCACCTACATAACTGGCTCCTGAAACTTCTCCCGTCGAGTAGCACTGATTAATCGTCCCATCGTAGTTATTTCCCACTAAGCCACCAATAATATAGTTTCCTGTGATTCTACCAACTGAATAAGAGAGGAATATTGACCCATAGTTATAGCCCACAATTCCACCACAAGAGTTATTACCTATTAAAGAACCCTCAAAAGAAGTAACATTAATAAGACTTATATTAAAGCCCACAATTCCTCCAACATGTTCATATCCCATAATAAATCCGGTACTATGGCTTTTTTCTATCGTGCCGGAGTTGTACCCTGTAAATCCCCCTACGTAATTATTACCCACAAACCATACATCTAACATCTGTAAATCATATACTTTCCCCAAAATTACCTTTTCAAACAGTCCAATGTACGATTTATTTTTACGATTTATGTATAGATTCGTTATAGCGTATCCATTTCCATAAAACTCACCACAAAATGGATATATCGGAGAAAATCCCTCTCCATTATTCCATTGATTTGTCTCTTTAGCATCAATATTTGTCATTAAATAGTATTTTCCATTCCATGGATAATCCCAGTCTTTTCCTATTCTATCCAAATCTTTTAGTGACCATATCTCTCTTTCTACGGGTGCATTTATGGATGGAATAGGTCCCAAGTCTTGGATGTACGGGTAAGTGACATTTTCCACAATTTCCCAATAATAATCGAAATCCCAACCGGTATAGGTTGCCTTTTGTTTCATTTCTGCAGTAGTTTTACCCTCTCCACCTGAAGAACCAGTTTGCCCTGATGTCTCTATATTCCAATAACTCTGAATGACAGTATTAAAATTGTAGCCCACTAATCCCCCCGTGTATAGAGTCCCTAAAACAGCACCTATAGAATAACATTGAGATATAGTATTTGAATTTATCCCAACGAGCCCACCTATATTTGAAATCCCCGTTACATTAGAGTTAGAGTAACACTGTACCACGAGTCCGATATTATACCCTACAATCCCTCCTATGTAAGATTCTCCTATTATGTAAGCAGTCGAATAACATTGTGAAATAGTGCCGTAGTTTGTACCTACAACTCCCCCCATATATAAATTGCCTGCAATATAACCTGTGACGAAGCATTGAGAGATAGTTCCGTTATTATTGACTGCTATACCTGCTATGTATTGAGCGGAAATCATAAAACAATTTTCTAATCCTAATTTTTCCACTACAGCACCTGACTCCACTCTCCTGAATAGTCCTACATAACCTGAATCTAAAAGATTAGAAACCCTTCCATTAATATATAAATTACTTATCACATGCCCATTTCCATTGAATTGTCCCATAAATGGATTTGTATTGCTACCTAAGGGTATAAATCCTGCACCATCGTTCCAATCTTTTGTCACACTGGCATCAATATCGTTTGTTAATACATAACTGCCATTCATGGGATAAGACGGGTCGTTGCCTATTTTTTGTAGTTCATCAATGGTGCTAATTTGAATAACAGCATAACTGTTTAAAGAAAGAAAGAGGAACAAAAAAAGCAACCATGGAGGTGGAAGGATTGTTAATATAGGTAGACAGATTATTTTTTTTAGTTTTTGTTTGCGTTCTATCATTGTATTTTCTCCTAAAATTTAATAATTTTAATGATTAACATAGATAGAAAATAACGGCTCTTTCTGATTGATTGAGAAGATGGTTTTCAACTCTAACGTTAGAGGTATACACATCATACTTAACCAGTCAAAATTTCTTTTTTCTGCTTTTTTTGTGTTTTAATTTTCCTTTTTTCGATTAACTTTTACACACAGCATTTCTTTTTAGTGTTTTTTGAAAGAACATAACACCAAGAATATTTTTTACTTTATAGTATACGTGCATTATACATAACATATATATTATACCAAATAAAAATTTTTTTGTAAAAAAAATTTTTGAGATATGTTTATTTATGATATAGAAGGAAACTTAACGACGCATAAATGGTCTATTATATGTTAAAATATGGTTTTAGTTTTTGAATATATGTATATGGAAGGAATTTTGAGTTAGCAATTTTGGTTCGTATAATTTAAATTTAAGAATATACTGGAGGTATTCTTCATGGCACGATTAAAGAAAATTTTGTTGGTTATTATTGTTGTTATTTTGCTTTTGGTAGGCACTTTCTTATTGGTGATAGGACCGTGGCCAGTGTATCGGACTACGGACTTTAAGTCGGCACGTTATTACCAGAAAAGTATAGACGAATTGCAAGCATCTGCGAGAAAAACGCATATTTCGGATTCTCCTGGTCTTTTGAAGGCTGGTTGGTCAAGCCAGATAATAACACCACCTATTGGCACACCGCTTGGTGGATATTCTGCACGGAATGGAAAACCTTCCACAGGTGTGCATGATGAATTGTATGCTAAAGCCATTGCTTTAAGTGATGGTGAGGATACTGTTGTTATTGTTGGTACAGATTTATTGTTGGTTCCTCCGAATATTGCGGAGAAAGTGCGTCAGCAGGTTGGTCAAAAAACGCCACTTACATCGGAACAGTTATACTTTACTGCGAGTCATACGCATTGTGGACCTGGAGCATGGGCACCTGGTGTTGCAGGGAAAATTACGGGTGGTAAATATAACCCTGCAGTTGTGGAGCACCTTGCTAAATATATTGCGGAAGCGATTATTGAAGCTTACAACAAGATGGAACCTGCAAAAATTGCGACAGGTAACGTGGATGCTGGTGATTTTATTCGTAACCGAACACGAAAAGAACCTGTTGATTCAGACCTGAATTTTATGGTAGTAGAACAGAATAGTGGAAATCGCTGTTACGTGGTTCGTTTTTCAGCACATCCAACGAATTATGATGATGACATGATGCAATTTAGTGCTGAATATCCTGGTGCTCTTCAACGTTTTATAGAGCATCAACCGAAAACGACAGCCATTTATTTAGGAGGTGCTTTAGGTTCAAGTGGACCGAGGGCTCCGGATGCTCCGGATGCAGAGTCGAGGGTTTTAGCTATGGGGAATCAATTGGGACAACTTGTGTTGGATAATTCTCAATCTTTAACATTTGAAGACCATGTTGAAGTTGCTTCTTTTGCTTTTCTTGTGTATATGCCTCCGTTCCAAGTACGACCTGTAAGTATAAAATGGCGATTATCTCCTCTGGCTGGTAAGATTATGGGAGTACCTCCTTATGGTTGGTTCCAGGCGTGTAGGGTTGGGGATGTTCTTTTAGTCGGCTTGCCGTTTGATTTTAGTGGTGAAATTAGTCGAGTATGGAAAATGACTGCGGGCACAATGGACATAGACCTCTGGACTACGAGTTTTTCTGGGGCTTATTGTGGATACCTCTCTCCAGACCGTTATTACTGGCAAGAACCTTTGAATTACGAGACAGGGTTGATGAGCTGGTTTGGTCCATCGTGTGAGGCTTTTATGAAAGACCTCTTTGAAAAAAGTATGCTTACCCTATTTCCTAATATAAAACAAGCGGGTTTGTAAGAATTATATTATAAGGCGAGTTATGAGTGAACATTTTAATTCAGATGAAGAGCATATCCGAGATGGTTCTGGGGACTTCCCCGAACATTCAATACCTCCTACAACCGAAATCAAGGCAGAACCAATAAACATAGAGGAAAATAGAATATCTTCGGATGTTCCGCCCACACCTTTTCCCAATGGTAATGTGCGATTAAAGGGTGAAAATCTATTTCGGTGGTTATTGTTGGGGATTCTTTTACTTTTCTTGATAGGTCACTGGGAAGATAAACAACTGCGGAAAAAGCCATGGTCTCGGGGTGCTATTCTTTGGGAGGAGGACATTATTAATGAAGTTTCTGACAAGATTGCTGATAATAAAGACGTGGAGCAGGTAATTGTAATTCCAAATGTTTGTAATGCAGAGGATAGAGGGGAGGATACGATTGTTCAAATGTTAAAAAAGATTGAACTTGGTGATGAAAAAAATATACCAAGTATTCCTTACCCTGCGTTTATCTGGCTAAAGCCAGCAAATACATTTCTTCCCATGTTAGCCTCTGGCAGGTTACCAGAACCAGGAAAACGTGAAGCATTAGCAGGAGATTTGGCACCAACGGAGCCATTTAATGTTGGTGAGGAGACATATACGGTAGTCGGGGTATTGTCTAAAGATTGTGCACCTTTTGTAGGTGCTTATGTGATACCGATTGAAAACATCTTAAAAATACCCACTACGATAAGTATAGGTTTTTTCTTTCCTGATAATGAAACATTAATCTCTATACTACATTCCCTCGATGCGGAGAAGGTTAAGAAGATTGATATACGACAAGGCATTTCTGGACTTCAAATTCGCACCTCTGCTCTCTTTGCAATTGCTACAGCATTAAGTTTATTAATCATTTGTTGGTCATTCAGGGAGATTCTTGCCTTGTTTTACATACGGTTAGCAAATCCACCTACGTTATTATTGGGTCCGCTTTTTCATGAGATAAAAGAGCACAGGAGATTCTTTCGGTTTGTAAATACTTTTTTTTATGCAGTTTTCTTCATCAATCTTTTTACCGCTCTTTATGAGCCTGAAACACATCGGCTTATTATTTATTACATTAATCAGGTGTTCTCTGAGGGAAACTTACAATATATCGGGGAGGCATATGAACGGGGCGATATTCTCCAAGCGGCAATTAATACATTTCACAACAATTTCTGGGTTCAAACATTTTTATTAACAATACTTATTTCTATCCCTCCATTTCTATTAGGGGTATTGAAGAATTTGGTTAGCTTTGCATTTGCAGGTTATGCAATGGCTCCTATTTGGGCAGGAACGGCTGTGCGACTGACATTTCATTCTATAACTATTGTTTTGGAATTAGAGGCATATATATTGGCTGTTTTTGCCGTTTTACTCTGGACATATTATGTCTGGAACGTTTTATTTACACGGAAAAATTGTTTGATGAAATTTACAAAGGGTTTCCGTATTCTAATCTCTGCGACTCTTGCCTCTGCATGTTTGCTTGCTATCGCTGCTTTATACGAGGCAACAACAATAATCCTGCTCTCAAATTTTATTAGTTAAAGCAGGCAGAATTTTTTTGAAAACAATATAAAGAGCAAGGATTGGCTTAGTCTTTATTTTTCTGGCATCACCTTTTGGTAGTTGGGTTCTGCCTGAGCAGGACCTTGTCCACTTGCCCAAATGATATTTGACTTTAGGAGTTCTTGATATTGGGAACTTTCCCAAACATCTTCGCGATGACCCAATCCATTATATACTACTCGTCCCTTTCCAAATTCATGACACCAAACAATCGGATAACTCGGGACATTATACATTTCCTGTTTCTTCCGTTCTTCACCTGGATTTAGTAATATCAACACATGCATGATTTCTTTGTTCATATTTTTCATCAAATACCATTCTTCTTCTGTTTCCCAGCCATCGGGGAAGTTTCCTAAGGCGGGATGTCCTTTACTTACAATTTCGAGTTTTCCTTTGAATTGTTTGCCATGTGTTGCGAATTCACCTCCTAACATTTTTACATAATCACTTATCTTATCCCCCTTAGAATGGAAACTGTCGTTTGCTGGATGTATACCAATAAAACCACCTCCATTCTGTATCCATTTAATTAGTTCTTGTTCCCCTTCGGACTTCATAGGGGGTTGTCCATCAGTACCTGCTTCTGTTAAATCGCCAGAGGTATAAAAAATTACGACATCGTAATTATTTAAATTCTCAGCATTGATTTTTGAGGCATCTTTAGTGCACTCGACCTGCCAACCATTTTTATTTCCCAACTCTACTAAAATTTTTTCGGAAAAGGAAAGTTGATTGTTTTCTCGTTTCACTACACTATGTTCGAAACCTGAAGATTTGGTGAGATAAAGAACCTTTAATGGTTCTGCACCACCGACATTGGTGGATAATAAAAAGGCAATGGCTAATGTGAGTATGAGGATGGTCTTCATTGTTAAATTCCTTCTGTTAATTTTTCGTTTTCTTTTCTTTATTTTGTACTTATTCGTTTACTTTTTATTATCACCACGAATAAATCAATAAAGTCAAATGGTGTGTTTGCAGATTTATGTTGACTATTAAAATATGCGACTAACTCCTGGTAATCCTGTTGGTGTTCTTGGTCTTCTTCCCATATTTTTGTTAGTTCTTCAACATTTACCAGACCATCACGATGTTTTGGACAGCCAACATCTTTGTGTAATGAGAATGAATGAACCTCGCCAGACCTTTTTTGTCTCAATTTAAATGGAAATAACCTGCATAATAAAGGGCGGTGGTGATATACCTTGCAAAAACCATTTTTAGTGTCGCGGAAAAAACATCCTTTCTGAGTTCGTTTCAGAGCCATCATATACTTTTTACCATTAACTTTAAGCCATGTCGGGTCAGACTTGGCAATACCCTGAATATCTTCAGGCGTTACAAATTCTAAAAACTCTTTTGGACTTAAATTTGTTGCCTTAACTATCTGAATTACATCGAATGGTGTCGGACAACAAATAACATCTCGGCAACAATGACCACAATGATGGCACTTAAAATGAACAACCTTTATTCCCATATCTTAAAAACATCCTGATTTCATATTTGTAAAAAATTATTGGTCAATATCCCTATTTATTCGATTTTTTTACTAACAACTGCTTTTTAGAACTAAATTCTATTTTTTGAATGACGATTGTTATAACATATCTTTATAAAAAATTTCTATTATGATTATGGTAACATCTCTTTCAAGACTGTAATTTGAAATTCCTGACACGATATGATATAAAGTAATGTAGATAAATCGATGGAAAAAGGTGAGATTATTTATCTTATTTCTTTTTCACATAAAGGAACGTATTTGTATAATAAAAAAATAGTTGCCATAATAATATGGTAGGAAGGCAGTCAAATATATTTTGATTACTTATTGTAAGTTATATTTTCACCCCCCTTAATAGATAATATAAAGTTAGTTTATTTAAAACAGTTAACTTTAATTTTCTTATTATAAATAAAAAATCAATATAGGAGAGATGCTATGAATTACTTTTCGAAGGGAAGAGAAACGGTATTTTTAAGCAGTAAGTGTATTTGTGCTGTTTGGTTTGGGATTTCTTTGATTTGTATAAGTTTGCAAGGATATGCAGTTATTCCTATCAACAGTATTGATAATTTGCAAAAAATAGGTAATGATGTGTCATATCCGATAGATGGTGCGTATGAATTAACTCAAGATATTGACGCAAGTGATACAGTCAATTGGAATGGTGGCAAAGGTTTTGCCCCCATAGGGACAGCGTTAAAACCATTCACTGGTGGATTTAATGGGAAAGGGCATGTTATAAAAAATTTATATATTAATGATTCAAATCAAGATAATATTGGTTTGTTTGGATATGTAGGTCCTGGTGGTTGGGTATCTGACTTAAAGTTAGACAATGCCAATGTATCGGGAAATTATTTTGTTGGTAGTTTAGTTGGTTGGAATAGTGGAGGGAATATAACAAAGTGTTCTTCTTCTGGGGCCGTATCAGGAGTAAATTACCTTGGCGGTCTGGTCGGGGTAAATATTAGTTATAGTAGTGGTAATGGAAACATTTCGCGATCTTTTTCTACGTGTTCACTTTCTGGTGCGGATAATGCTGGTGGATTGATAGGCTGGAACGTAGGAACTGTGGTGCAATGCTACGCATTAGGAGCAGTTTCTGGAGCGTCTTATAACATTGGTGGTTTTGTTGGATTGAATGATGGTTCAATAACAGAATGTTATTCGGCTGGACTTGTTTCGGGTATGAATCGTGTTGGAGGTTTTGTTGGGTATAACGAATATGGAGCAGTAAATAATAGTTATTGGGATATAAACGCTTCGGGTCAGAGTAATTCAGATGAGGGGATAGGTAAAACGACAATTGATATGAAAAAACAAATGACTTTTACAGGATGGGATTTTATTAATGTATGGGACATTGTAGAAAATGAGACCTACCCTTACTTTGGATGGCAGTATACTGTACCTAATGTTGTAGGTATGGAGAGAAGTTCTGCGGAGAATACAATCATTTCGTCAGGGTTAATAGTAGGGACTGCAACCGAACAGTGTAGTAATTCAGTAGCAGTAGGTAGAGTAATAGACCAGTATCCTGAACCAGGAGAGCAAGTATTGCCAGGAAGTGCAGTAAATATTGTTGTATCAACAGGACCTTGTCTTACTACTGTACCAAATGTTATTGGGTCAGATATTACTACAGCAGGGAATACACTTGCAGGGGCAGACCTGAATGTGGGAACAATAACATATCAGTGTAACAATAATGTAAGTGCTGGAATTATAATAGACCAGAATCCACAAGCGGGAACACAAGCGATACAGAATAGTTCTGTAAGTATCTTAGTATCTACAGGACCCTGTCCTGAAGGGCAACCTGAAGGAATTAATGAAGGTATTCCAGAAGGAACTCCAGAAGGTGCAGTCGAGACAAATATTGTGATTAATCAGCAAATTATTGGGACTGTTTCTGGAGATTATTATGTTCCTGGGAGTAATGTAACAGTTAGAATTACATGCAATGGTACTTCAGGGGGAGATATTACAAGTTTAACTTTGACTTGTTATATACCTGCGGGATGGCAATATTTAGGTTGCACAAATGGACCCCAAGTATCTCCTACGGTTGGAACAATATCAGACGGGGTAACTCCACTTGAATTTGTATGGACAACCATTCCATCGATACCATTTACCTTCGATATAAATGCAGGTGTTCCTTCTACCGCTACCTCTTCATGTTCAATTCAAACAATTCTTTCTTACATATTATCATCAGGAAGTCAATTCACCTCAAATACAACAACATTTAATTTCAGCGGTGCTTCAAGTGGT
>JAIWNQ010000199.1 GCA_020216745.1 Candidatus Hydrogenedens sp. | reverse complement strand
GGTGGAGGTGGTGGTAGTGGTGGAGGTGGAGGAGGTGGAAGTGGTGGAGGTGGAAGTGGCACTGGTGGAGGTAGTGGTGGAGCAGGGACAGGGGGAAGTACGGCGGTTCCTGGTGAAGGAGAAACCACTACTAACATCACCAATACACCTCGTACACCGAATCAATCCGCTACTCCGACAGGAAATATTCAACAGGTATTGTTAAGAGATATACCTGGATTTGGTGCTATTTTTATTGTTTCTGCATTCATACTTGATTGGTTAAATTGTGATTCATGTAGAGATGCTCTGATTAGAATTCCAAATGTTATTAAAGGTTGTGCTGGAAGTAAATCCGCAGAAGAAACAACAACAAGCCAGAATAAAGGGAAAGGGTTATTAGACCTTGCATTGATATGTGTTGCTCTAATCTCTTTGAGTGCTATAAAAAGGCAGGAACGTAAATAGATCTAACAACTTTTGTTAAATAAAGTTGTGTAATATCAAAAATTGCAGGGACCTAAAGTTTTAGGTCCCTGCAAAATATTGATAAATATATAAAAATATTTGTAATATTTTTACTTTTTTAAGGTATAATAATAAGAGAAAATTATAAAGAAGGAGCGTTACGTATGGAACTATTATTGGCTTTAGATGTTATCTTGCAAATCATAAACATTATTGAGTCTATCTTTCGGGTGATGGGTCTTTTTAGTACGAGCGGGCAATAGTTATTCTTGGGATTCAAGCCAACGAGTTGCCTCGATACCTGCCATACAACCGCTACCTGCGGCTGTAATTGCCTGTCGATAATAAGAGTCCTGAACATCACCACAAGCGAAAACACCTTCGACGTTAGTGGCTGTTCTGTTGGGTTTCGTGATGATATATCCTTGTTCATCTAATTCTAAACTACCTTTGAATAGGTCTGTGTTGGGTTTGTGTCCGATAGCACAGAAATAACCAGAACATTGAATTTCTCGCACTTCGCCAGTTTTAACATCTTTTATGAGGACACTCGTAACGCCATCCTTGTCATTTCCTAAAATATCTTCAACAACAGAGTTCCATTCTACAACGATTTTTGGATGAGCAAGGACACGGTCTGCCATGATTTTACTTGCACGGAATTTATCTCTGCGATGGATTATATGAACGCGTTCTGCAAATCGCGATAGAAACAAGGCTTCTTCCATGGCACTATCTCCACCTCCTACAACGACTACTGGTTTATTGCGGAATCTTGGTAGTGCTCCATCACAGGTAGCACATGCAGACACACCACGATTTAAATATTTTTGTTCAGCAGGTAATCCTAAATATTTAGCACTTGCACCTGTGGCAATAATAATTGATTTTGTTTCAATTATTTCATTGCCAACAAACACTACAAAGGGATGTTTACTCAGATCAACAGCGGTTGCTGTCTTGTATTCGAATCTTGCACCGAATCGTTCCGCTTGTCTTTTCAGGTCCGCCATTAGTTGTTGGCCTGATACACCCTCAGGATAGCCAGGGAAATTTTCAACCTCGGTCGTAGTCATTAATTGACCACCAGGGAGAATATCTCCACTTGGTTCACCTTCCAGTACAAGCGGGGTTAAATCTGCACGGGCTGTATAGAGTGCTGCGGTACATCCAGCAGGACCCGCACCTAAAATAACAACATTCTCCATATAAAAGAGCTCCCTTATATCAAACATTAAGTATGTAACGTAAATTTATCTCTTAATATTTCCAACTGCTTATACTGCCAATGGTCTATATTTTCTTCCACCGCCAGCTTTAATTTTGCGTACTTCGGAGATATTATCAACGACCTTCTTAACCGCCTCCGCTACCTGATCCATTACAGAGCGTGGATTCATAAGCATAACATGATGCACAACAATTCCACTACGGGTATGGGCTTCGGTACAAACGGGTAAATTAAACCGTTTCGGGTCTATTGCCTTCCAGTACTCATCATTGAGGCGATACCGTTTTTTCGTAAGAGGTTTATATAGCCCGCATGCATTTAATGGTTCATATGGTGGTTCAAACGCATCGCCAACGCTTAACTCGGCATTTAATGCGGTGCAGAACTGAGCATTTGTAACTTTTAATTCATCTGGGTCTATCCGAAACGCAAAATTGAAATAACTTTGCTGAGTGATTTGTGGTCTTCGTATCATCGGTTTTATCCCTGGAATTTTTGCCAAAAGCGAATTTAAGTAGATGGCATTTGCATCGCGGAATTTTACTTGTTTGTCCAGACGGGAGAGTCCACCTAATAGTATTGCTGCTTGCCATTCTGTCAGACGGAAATTGCCTGATTGTAAGGTTTTATCCATACCTACGGGTTTTTTTAGTCCAAAAACGGCAGGGGATGCAGGATAGGGTCTACCACAATTTCTTAAACTGTATATCTTATAGAACAGGTCTTTGGTTTTGCACATATTAAAACCACCTTCACCACAGGATAATACTTTTGATTCCTGAAAACTCCAGGAGCTTACATCGCCGATTGAGCCGACACCTTTTCCCTTCCAGAATGTTCCATGTTGATGGGCACAATCTTCTATCAGGAACACATTATGTTTTTTACATATTTTTTGTAAACGGTCTAAATCTGTTGTTGAACCGTAAAGATGAACAACAATAATCGCTTTTGTTTTTGGTGTGATATTTGCTTCAACGGCATCTAAGTCCAAATTCCATGAATCGGGTTCGATGTCTGTTAACACAGGAATTGCATTTACATCTAAACATGCGGCGGCTGTTGCTTGCCATGTCATTCCTGGAACGATCACTTCATCATACGCACCGATATCTAAAGCTTCGAGAGCCAATTGAATGCCCACAGTTCCATTGGCACAGCAAAGTCCATAGTTTGCTCCTTGATATTTGGTGAATGCTTCAGCAAATTTCCATTCATACTCGCCATCGAAAGACCAGCGATTTGACAATGTTATTTTCTTGAGCAGTTCTGCATCTTTTTTATCACTGATAGGCCATGTTGCTAACTTCTGATTTTTCGAACGGACGGGTTTACCACCAAAAATTGCTAATTTTGCCATAGTTTTACTCCTTATGATTCTATTTAATTTGTTTTCAAACCAACCTCTAAATATCTAAAAAGCATATCATTTTTACATACTAAAAATCCATACAAGCAAGTAAGTATAGATACATTAAATATTTGATTTGAAAGGGAACTATTTGTTTAGCCACATATATTACAATTTTAATAGGAAATGATTTTTATTTTGTCTTTCTGAGCAAGTACTGTCTAACTAATTGGAAATTGTTTATTTTCTGGACAAGAAAGTGAATTAACATAAGTATTTATGTTAAAATACATCTCTTATAAAAAGCGTGTTTCTTGACTTTATAGTGTTTCGTTAATTTCCAAAATTTTATTAACAGGAGATTTGTATATGGCAAAGTATCGGATTGCATTGTTACCGGGTGATGGTACTGGTCCAGAAGTATTAAGAGAAGGTGTAAAAGTTTTGAATGCAGTGGCTCAAAAGTTAGGGTTTACAATAGATACGGTCGAATATGATTTTGGTGGTGATAGATATTTGAAGACGGGTGAAGTACTTCCTGATTCAGCGGTAGATGAGTTAAAGAAATATGATGCAATTTATTTAGGTGCTATTGGCCATCCGGATGTCAAGCCGGGCATTTTAGAAAAAGGCATTTTACTTCGGTTGCGTTTTGAGTTGGATCAATATATTAACCTTCGCCCTGTAAAGTTATATCCTAATGTATATACACCTATCAAGGATAAGGGCCCGAAAGAGATTGATTTTGTGGTAGTTCGTGAGAATTCAGGTGGGCTTTATACAGGTTGCGGTGGTATTCAAAAGAAGGGGACACCTAATGAGGTAGCAATCCAAGAGATGGTTTATACTCGTTTTGAAGTAGACCGTTGTTTAAGATATGCGTATGAGTTAACCCGTAAACGGAATAAAGATAAGAAATTGACGTTGGTTGGGAAAACCAATGTATTAACGTTTGTGTTTGACTTATGGGAACGTGCCTTTCATGAAATGGGTGAGAAAGAATATCCTGACATTAAGAGGGATTATGCGCATGTGGATGCGACAACAATGTGGATGGTTAAAAATCCAGAATGGTTTGATGTTATTGTTACAGATAATATGTTTGGAGATATTATCACTGATTTAGGAGCTATGATACAGGGTGGTATGGGTGTTGCGGCTGGTGGAAATATCAATCCTGAGGGTGTATCTATGTTTGAGCCAATAGGTGGAAGTGCTCCGAAATATACGGGGATGAATATCATCAATCCGATCGCTTGTATTTTGGCAGGTCAAATGTTGTTAGACCACATTGGTGAGAGTAAAGGTGCGGAGATTCTTGAGCAAGCAGTTGTTAAATTTTTTGAGTCGAAAGTATTACCTGGTTTATCTGCAAAGGAAATAAACGATTCTGGTTGGTCTACAACGAAGATTGGTGATGCCATTGCAAATAATGTAGCTTCTTTATAAGAAATATCCGACAACTATTGTAATGAACTTAAAGATGGGGTATTTCTAAAATTTAATATTTAATTACAGGTATTTTATGTTAGCGAAACATAAGGCAGGTATAGCCCTTTCCTTAGCGATATTGGGTTGGTCTTTTTCTCCTATTTTTATTCGCTATTTACAGGACGCTTATGACCCATTTACTCAGGCGGGGATTCGTTATTTTGGGGCGGTTCTGTTTCTTGTTCCTTATTGTTTTGCGTTTTACCGAGATGCATTGCTCAAAGCGTTTGCTAATCCTATACCGACTATCGTTCTGTCAGCAACTAATGTGATTATGCAGTCAGCATGGACAATCGGTATCTATTATTCTACTGCAAGTCTTGGGCAAATTTTAGTTAAGATACAAATTCCGATTGTTGCTTTGTTTTCGTTTGTTGTATTTTCGGAAGAACGGTCCCTTATTAAACATCCTCAATTTATTATTGGTTCGTTGTTTGGCATTTTGGGGTCAATATTACTTATCTATCAACCGTCAGGCAAGGAAGAATTTCCTTATCTTTATTATGCTGTTGGTGCTCTGTTTCTATCTGCATTGTTATGGGGTGTCTATTGTGTATATGGAAAATATACAGTAGAACGGACGTTGCATCCAATCCCAATGTTTGGGGTTATATCAATTTACACTACGATAGGGTTGCTGACCCTGGGCTACTTTTTTGGAGATATGGGGAAAGCGTTTCACGCTTCTTACACCACGTACGGAATAGCATTATTTTCAGGGTTACTTCCAATTGCTATAGCCCATTCGTCATTTCATTACGCCCAATGGCACTTAGGTTCTGCTTTTTGTAATACCTTGCTTACGTTAAATCCGTTGATAACACATTTTTTTGCTCTGCTTTTATGGAAGAATGAAGGGTTGAACTCAATCCAATGGATAGGCACGGCGATTTTGCTTGTCGGTTGTATTTTAGTTTTATTTACTAAATCAGATAAGAATATTCAGACTTTAGAATAGAGGTGGAATGTGGGCTGTGCACAATTATTACCTACGTAATAAGACACGTTCCTTGTGTTTTATTCATATTCTTTTGGGCCTTTCGTTTTATAATATAAACATATATATTATTTTTACATAGGGACATTGTGTTTATGATATTCAATGAAGGAATGGTGTTATGATGTTGAAAGATTCGTGTATATTATTGTTGAGTGGAGGTCTTGACTCTGTTACTCTTCTTCACTATTTAGTAAAGAGAGAGAAGTATCGACAGGTATATGCAATAAGTTTTTTGTATGGACAGAAACATTTAAAAGAAATTCAATGTGCAGAATGGCAGATGAATGTGTTAGAGATGAAGGGACATTTTGTTGTTGATTTGAGTTTCTTGTCTGTGCTTTTACAAGGAAGCTCAACACTTATTACTGGTGGAGGTGATGTTCCTCGATTGGACGAGATACGAGAGGAAGATAAAGTTCAACCGAGTACGTATGTTCCCAATCGCAACATGATATTTTTATCTATTGCTTCGGCTTGGGCAGAAACTCTTCATATTCAGGATGTATATTATTCTGCACAAGCACATGATGAGTATGGTTATTGGGACTGCACAGAACCTTTTGTAACCAATATAAATGCGGTACTTTCTTTGAATAGGAAACATAAGATAAGAGTTAATGCACCTTTTATTTCCTTTTCCAAAAAGGAGATACTTCAGATAGGATTCTCTTTAGGGGTTGATTACTCGCATACATGGAGTTGTTATCGTGGGGAAGAGAACGCATGTGGAACTTGTCCTACCTGTATTGAGCGATTAAAAGCATTTGAGGCTATAGGACGTAACGACCCGCTTCCTTATCTGAATGGAAAGTAATTTAAACCCTTCTGTTTATTATGAAATAAAAATATGGGTTATTGAAGTGGCTTTATGTTTCAAGTTCGAGGGTGGCACGAGGGAAGGAACCTAAAATTTTTAGGTTTCTTGCTCTGTCGCTGACATCTTCAATTACATGTTGGACTTTTTCATCTTTGATGTGTCCGAGAAAATCGATAAAGAACACATATTCCCATGGTTTTTCTCTGGAAGGTCGTGATTCGATACGGGTTAAGTTAATGCCTACTTCTGCAAATGGTACTAACAAATTGTAAAGAGCACCAGGTTTGTCTTTCACAGATAAAAGCAATGATGTTTTATCGTCGCCAGTGGGTTCGACAATCTGGTGTCCGAGAACAACAAATCGTGTGTAGTTGTGGGGTATGTCTTCAATCCGTTCTGCAACGATTTCAAGATTGTAGGTTTGTGATGCTAATTTACTTGCAATAGCTGCGGTATTTGGTTCTTGAGCGGCTCGTCTTGCTGCTTCCGCGGTACTTGAAACTTCGATAAGTTCCACCCCTGGTAGGTTAGCCCTAAGCCAGTTCCTACATTGGAGTAAGGCATTATCTTTGGAATACACACGACGTATCTGGTCTAACGGGCAATTGGCAAGAAGATTTTGTGAGATACGGAGTAGTACTTCATTAATGATTTTAAGTTCGGATTGGATAAAAAGGTCAAGGGTATCGCTTACCGACCCACCTGTTGAACTTTCGATAGGCACAACACCATAGTCAATGCGTCGTCGCTCTACTTCTGTGAAGACATCGGCAAATGAGGGTAGGGGGTGATATTCGGCAGAGGTGCCAAACACACGTAGTGCTGCCATGTGGCTAAAGGTATCGCGGGGTCCTAAGAAAGCGACACTGGTTGGTTTTTCGAGTGAACGGATAGCACTCATAATTTCGCGGTAGATGGAACGAATAGCCCGTTCGTCTAAGGGACCATGATTACATTGTATTAACTTTTCTATAACTGCTTTTTCACGTTCAGGCACATAGATGGGTGCTTGTGAAGTGTTTTTGATTCGACCAATCTCTTGAGCAAACGTTGCTCTCTCATTAAGAAGAGCGATAATTTTTTGGTCGATTTCATCAATTTTTTTTCTTAATTCATCGATATTCAATTTTTTCTCCTCTCAATAATTTCCATAGGTGCCATACTAACAACGAGAACAGCTGTTTTCCCGGAGTCAAAACGAACTCGTACTCTCATTTTATCGCCACTCCCTTCTGTATTTAAAACGACGCCGTATCCAAATTTAGCGTGACGCACTCTTGTGCCTAATCGATATTCCTTTTTCTTCTCTTCTTTCGTAGTTACCATTTTATCTTCGGGCAAATGATTTGTTGTTTTGTAGGGCTCTGTATCTTTCTTTATACCATATACTTCTACATTTTGGAGGTCCATTTCAAACAGGAAGCGAGACATCACTCTATTGGGAATAACTCTACCGTAATATAATCTTGATTCGGACCCTGAAAGAACGAGTCGTTTTCGGGCACGGGTCATAGCCACATAACAGAGGCGTCGTTCTTCTTCTATATCTGCATACGGGTCATCTTCATCAAGATACGGGAATAATCCTTCCTCTAAACCTGTAACATATACATAATCAAATTCAAGTCCCTTGGCACTATGACAGGTTAAGAGGAGAACCGCATTACTTTGGGGTTGTTGTGTATCTAAATCAGACAACAGGGCAAATTCTTGCAGAAATTCAAGGAGCGATTTTTCTTTGGTAGAATTTTGTTCGCAGATGGCGATAAATTCCTGTATGTTTTTTTCACGGTCTTTCCCTTCTTTTTCTGCAATGTTATTTATATATTCCAGATAGTCTAACTTCTCAATTATATATTTAACAGTTTCTCCTACGGATTTATCTTTTGAAAATAGTTTGATTTCATCGATAAGGTCTACAAATTCTTTAACAGATTTGCGAGTTCGAGTAGAAAATGTGTTGTCGTGTTCTATAAAACGAAGCATCTGAAATAGTGGTTTTTTCCTTTGTGTTGCGTAGTCTTCAATTTGTTGTAGGCTTATCTGACCTAAATTGCGTGGAGGAATATTGATAATTCTACGTAGGGCGTCATCGTCTTCTTCATTGGTTATTAATCGGAGGTATGCAACTATATCTTTTATTTCTCTTCGTGCGTAGAAGCGGATGCCACCAATAACAATATGAGGAATGCCTCTCCTTCGAAAAGCCTCTTCAAAAGGACGGGATTGATGATTGGTTCGGAATAGGATAGCTACTTCATCCAGTGGGTATTGATTTTTTTGTATATCATTGGCAATCCATTCTGCCTCATCTTCATCTGTCTTAGCCCAGTAAAATTGGACTTTTTCGCCCTCATTATTTTTTGTCCATAGTATTTTGCCTAAACGGTTTTCGTTATGTTCAACTAATTTATTGGCTAATAAGAGGATGTTTTTTGTGCTACGGTAGTTTTGCTCTAAACGATATATGGCAGTTCCAGAAAAAGTTTCTGCGAAGTTTAGTATATTATTCAAATCACTTCCACGCCATGAGTAAATACATTGGTCTTCATCACCTACTACGAAAATGGAATTATCAGTCCCTTTTAATGCCTGCACAAGACGGAATTGGGCATGATTTGTATCTTGAAATTCATCAACTAATATGTCTGAAAAGTAATGTTGTATTCTCTCACGAATAGAACTCTGTTCTTCTAATATTTTTACAGGTAAGGAAATTAAATCATCAAAATCCACCGTGTTTTGTGTCTGTAAGGTATCGTGATATATATCCCAAAGTTTAAGGAAATGGGAATTGGGTGGGGTGATTGAACTGTCTTTCGGTTCCGCAATATTTTGTTTGTACCTACTAATCCAAACCTGAGCATCACGAGGGGTAAATTGTTCTAACAGGATAGGGTCTGATTTTAGTATTTTTTTCAAGAGTGAAATCTGGTCATCATCGTCTATAAGGATAAAATTATTTTTAAGATTTGCATATGAGGCATATTTTCGTAGGAATTGTAAGCCAAATGAATGGAATGTTCCTACCCAAGGTTGTCTCTCAGTATGAGCAATGCGGGCAAGTACTCTTCTTTTCATTTCGCCAGCGGATTTGTTTGTAAATGTAACTGCAAGAATCCGCTCTGGAGGTACTCCCTTTTCATTAATAAGCCAAACAATACGTTCAACAATAACTCTTGTTTTTCCAGTTCCCGCCCCTGACAGAACCAACACTGCTGGTTCTCCAGCATGAACAGCCTTTATTTGGTCAGGGTTTAAAGAAGCCATTTTATGACAAATTATTAACGATTAAAAGAATGCTATTAAAACAGATTATACTTAATTAACTACCAGCGGTATATCGAGTAAGTGCGTGCATATAATTTGCTCGTTCAAATGCAGTAGGTTCGGTGACGGACTTTTGACTCATGCTCCCCTGCATTATCTCGATGGAGTCATACTCGTGTTCGTTTAACCACTGCTCCAATTTTTTCAGCACCGTTGTCAAATGAGGGATGCCATATTTAAGAAGAGCGGAAGTCATCATGGCTACTTTGGCACCCGCCATCATGGACTTTATGACGTCTTCTGCAGTATGAACACCGCCAGTAATAGCGAAGTCAATAGGAATTCTACCGTACAGGATAGCAACCCAACGCAAACGAAGTAATAAAGTGTTGG
>JAIWNQ010000198.1 GCA_020216745.1 Candidatus Hydrogenedens sp. | reverse complement strand
AAGTGCTTAAGTTAATATGTGGTACTACTTCCAGATTGTCCAGATCGAAATCGGGCTGATAAAAGCGATTAAAGAAGACCAGAGCGTTTGCACCAGCTTCCGCAAGCCTTTTGGCAACATTGGGCAAAGAACTGAAATAAGGACCTATTTTTACTGCTAATGGGATGGTAACTTCTTTTCTAATTTCTTTAACCAAGTCTACATACATATTGGAGACGTAATCACTTGTCATGTTGGGGTCCGTTGGAATAAAGTAAATATTAAGTTCAAGGGCATCGGCACCTGCATCTTGAATTTTTTTGGCGTATTCGACCCAACCACCTTTAGATACTCCGTTTAAGCTACCCATGATTGGAATGGAAACAGCCTGTTTTGCCTTTTGTATATGTTCTAAATAGGCATCGGGACCCATCCTAAAATCGCCGACATCGGGGAAATAGGTAATGGCTTCGGCAAAACTCTCAGTGCCGTAGGAAAGGTTACTATCCAATTCATGGCTTAATAAGGTAATTTGTTCTTCAAACAATGAATGTAAAACGATTGCGGAGGCACCTCTGTCTTCCATCCGTTTTATGTTATCAATGTTGTCACACAAAGGAGACGGTGACACAACGAGAGGGTTTTTCAATTTAATTCCGAGATAATTCGTTGTTAAATCTGCCATGGTTTTTACTCCTTATTTTTCCTTTATTTAGTCTGGTTTTCTACTGCGGATTCTTGAATATTTTTCATACCTTCTTGTAACTCTTCACAACTCATTGAAGCGAGGTATTCATATAATTTCCAACGGATACGTACATCTTTTTGAGCTTCATCTAATAGCATCTTTGCCATTTCTGGATTACTCAATGACAGCATTTTGTAGCGGGTCTCATTATAAACATAATCTTGTAATGGCATGGTAGGACCTTTTGAGTCTAATTGAAGAGGATTTTTCCCTTCGTTTAACAGAAGTGGATTAAATCGCACTAATTGCCAGTGTCCTGTGGCAACTGCTTTCTTTTGTTGTTCTAAGCCCATCATAAGGTTATACCCGTGAGCAATGCAATGGCAATAGGCAATAATTAAAGAAGGGCCAGGATAGGCTTCTGCTTCACGGAAGGCTTTTATAGCCTGTGCATCATTAGCACCCATTGCAACTTTTGCGACATAGCAAGTTCCGTAGGACATAGCCATCAGAGCAAGGTCCTTTTTGGGTGCGGGCTTTCCGCCGGCAGCAAATTTTGCTACTGCGGCACGAGGTGTTGCTTTGGAACACTGTCCACCTGTGTTGGAATATACTTCTGTATCCATCACCAATATGTTTATATCACGATTGGAAGCAATAACATGGTCAAGACCACCATAACCGATGTCATACGCCCAACCATCACCACCAAGGACCCATACACTTCTCTTAACAAAGACATCTGCGACACACAATAGTTCTTTTGCTAATGGATTGTCTAAGCCACTTAGTTTTTGTTTGAGCAGAGTTACACGTTCTCTTTGTGCTTTAATACCTTCTTCTGTGGTCTGGTTTGCTGTTAATAAGGCGGAAACGAACTCTGTCCCTATTTGTGTTTCTAATTGTTTTAGGAGATATTGGGCATAACTCAGTTGTGTATCGATAGCCACTCGCATTCCCATTCCAAATTCGGCATTATCTTCAAATAATGAGTTGCACCATGCAGGACCTTTTCCTTCCGCATTGGTCGTCCATGGTGTTGTAGGCAGATTACCACCGTAAATTGAGGAGCAACCTGTAGCATTGGCAACTAACATACGGTCGCCAAATAACTGAGAAATTAATTTTACATACGGTGTTTCACCACAACCAGCACAGGCACCTGAAAATTCGAATAGGGGTTGAAGTAATTGGATATCTTTAACCAGATTCAAATTTACGTGCGACCTATCAAAATAAGGAATACTTTCAAAGAACTCCCAGTTTTCCCGTTCTGCTTCGCGGAGAGGTGCTTGTGGTTGCATTGTGACACCTCGATTTTTCACTTCTTTCTTGCTTTTTGCAATACATACTTCGTAACATAAACCGCAACCTGTGCAATCTTCTGGAGATACTTGTAATGTATAGCGAAGATGTTTATATTCCTTCCACTTTGGCTCGGTAGACTTGAAGGTTGGCGGTGCTTTTTCCAAATATTTCGGGTCATATATTTTTGCCCGAATAACTGCGTGTGGACAAACCATCACACATTTTCCACATTGGATACAAACGTCGGGGTCCCAAACAGGGATTTCGAGACCGATATTCCGTTTTTCCCATTTAGTTGTGCCAGTGGGGAATGTCCCATCTGCTGGTAATTTGCTAACAGGGAGTTCATCTCCTTCTCCTGATATAATTTTTGCTAACACGTCTTTAACAAATTCGGGGGCTTCATCTGGAACTGGTGGAGCCAAATCAAATGTGCTGGTCACGTTATCAGGGACCTGCACTTCATGGAGATGGTCTAATGTCATGTCTACAGCTTGCCAATTCTTCTGGACAATGGCTTCTCCACGTTTTCCATACGTTTTCTTGATGGATTCTTTGATAGCTTTAATTGCTTCTTCTCGCGGTAAGATTCCGCTGATAGCAAAGAAGCATGTTTGCATGATGGTATTTATTCTTCCACCCATGCCAGCTTCGCGGGCAACTTTCACAGCATCGATAACGTAAAACTTAATTTTCTTTTCAATAATTCGTTTTTGGGTGATTTTTGGTAAGTGGTCCCATACAGTATCGGGTCCATAAGGGCTATTTAATAAGAAAATAGCATTATTTTCTGCTACTTTCAATACGTCATATTTTTCAATGAAACTGAATTGATGACATGCCACAAAATTGGCACGTGTTATAAGGTAATTGGAATGAATTTCTTTTGGTCCGAATCGTAAATGGGACACCGTCATCGACCCTGATTTTTTTGAGTCGTAAACGAAGTAGCCCTGAGCATAATTTGGAGTATCTTCACCAATAATTTTGATAGAATTCTTATTCGCACCTACGGTACCGTCAGAGCCCAAGCCATAAAATACAGCCCGAACTACATTGGGGTCTTCTGTTGAGAAATTGGGGTCATAATCAATGCTGGTGTTTGTAACATCATCCTTAATCCCAACTGTGAAATGATTTTTGGGCTGGTCTTTAGATAATTCATCTAAGACCCCCTTAATCATTGCTGGGGTAAATTCTTTAGAGGATAGCCCATATCTACCGCCGACGATTTTGGGAATGGCTTTAATTTCACCATTCATATATGCCTCGCTAACTGCATTGACAACATCTAAATAGAGAGGTTCTCCCGGGGCACCGGATTCTTTGCAACGGTCTAATACCGCTATTTTCTTTACAGAAGCAGGTATTGCTTTGATAAGTGCTTCTGCATCGAATGGACGGTAGAGACGAACTTTGATTGCACCGACTTTTTCGCCATGGTTTACGAGATAATCAATCGTTTCTGTTACTGCTTCACAACCGGAGCCCATCAAGATTACTATTCGTTCTGCATCGGGTGCCCCAATATAATCAAAAAGATGATATTGCCTGCCTGTAATTTTTGCGAAACGATCCATATATTCCTGAACAATTGCAGGGCAAGCTAAATAATATGGGTTGCAGGTTTCTCTACCCTGGAAATATACATCTGGATTTTGTGCAGTTCCACGGATTACTGGCTTGTCGGGATTTAATGCTCTCTCACGATGTGCTCGGACATATTCTTCATCTATCATAGCCTTTATATCTTCGTCTGTGAGCATCTCAATTTTCACCACTTCATGGGATGTGCGGAAACCATCAAAAAAGTGGAGAAATGGAACTCTCGATTTTAGTGTTGCGGACTGGGCTATTAATGCGAAATCCATAGCCTCCTGCACAGAAGCGGAAGCTAAAAGGGCGAAACCTGTGGTACGTGCTGCCATAACATCGGAATGGTCGCCGAAAATGGAGAGGGCATGAATAGCAAGTGAACGGGCAGAGACATGAAAGACTGTCGGTGTTAGCTCCCCAGCGATTTTATACATATTTGGTAGCATCAGCATTAAACCTTGTGATGCGGTAAATGTGGTTGTAAGGGCACCTGCTTGTAAGGCACCGTGGACAGCACCTGCGGCTCCTGCTTCACTTTGCATTTCTACCACTTGTGGGATGTTGCCCCACATATTTTTTCTACCTTCTGCTGCCCATTGGTCCATAAACTCGCCCATAGGAGAAGACGGGGTAATAGGATAAATAGCGGCAACATCGTTAACCTGATAGGCTATGGTTGCTACCGCCTCGTTACCATCTAACGTATGCATTGGTCTACTCATTGTTTTACTCCATTAAACAGTTTTATTTATATTAAAATTTAGTAAAAACAACAATCCCTCTTGCCGAGATTAACAAAAGAATTGAAAATATGATATATTATCCACCTTCTGCGTAGATAATTGCAATTTTATGGAGTAAAGTTTAACCGATTGCTAACTCTTTTGATTTTTCTAAAGCATGTTTTTTCTGGAGAACTGGAATAGGTCCATTCTGTGGAAGTCCGTAAGTATCATAATTTTTAATGGTTTGTATCAAGACAGTTAAGCCTGCGGACAATGTTTCTTCGCTCATGGCATCAACAGTGTCATACCGAGTATGGTAATACTTTGCAGGACTGGGGTCCATAGCAACCAATCCAGAGGCAGGGATACCAGCACGGGTAAATGCAGTTGCATCAGAGGAACCTAAGAATATAGAAACTGGTTTTAAGGCGATTCCACAGTCTAAACCTGCCTGATATAAAAGGGATATGGCTCCCCTGTGATGGTGGAGCAAGCCATTTAGGTCTCGAATAACTATTCCCAACTCTGCCAAATCTCCCAATGTATCAATAGTAACTACAACTGTTGGAATACTTTGTAATTCGTCTTTATGACGCTGGACGAAAGCCATAGCACCACGTAAGCCTGCTTCCTCACTGCCAGTGATTAAACATGCAATTTCTGTGTTCTGTATCTCAAATGGATGTTTGGAAAACCATTTTAATACTTCAAGTGCAGTAATGCTTCCACTTAAATTATCATTGGCTCCGGGAACTACCCGTGAGAATCTTATGAAGGAAATAGCAATAATACCATAAATAATCCCAAATATAATGCTTAACTCCCTTATACGTTCAGGGATAAATAAAATTTCCTCACCTTTGAAATATTCATAGGAAAACAATAATGATAAAAAGAGCAGAATGAGTATACTTAATATCATAGATAAAACTGCTAATTTAAGGTATAATTTTCCCCATTGATTGTATCGCATTTCATAGGCGCTATCTGCATGCCCACAAAGGATAATCCTTTGAGTTATATTTTTATTTGATGGAGTCCATTTAGCATAAACATTGTTGGACTCTTTCTTAGGGAGAAATGGGTCTAATAATTGTCGGTACTGCCCAAATTGGAACCATATAATTATCAACGATGTTACAATTCCTAAAAGTCCGAGAAGAGGGTAACGATGAAGTACTGCGGATGAGAAAAAGACCAGAATGCCTGTTACTGGGAAAAAGAAGAGTAGTCCCATGGGAGCCACTGTAAATGGTTCTATCACCACAGAGTTTGCATAGTTACTTAATTCCTCTGCCAGATATTTTTGCGTTCTATACTCACTTTCAGAGCCAGGTTCACGGGGACCAATATTTTCTAAAATATACTGGACTGTTTTAATGATTTCTTTAGAAATCTGTAGACTTTCTCCCTCTGATATAAGAATTTTATTTATCATTTCCTTACTTTCCTATTGTATAGGTGTAAAGTTTTTTCGCACATTTTGCCAAAGTTGATTTGCCAGTTCTTTTCGGTCTGTTCCAAAAAGTGGTTCTTCTCCAAAGATAACTCGTGCCTTAAACCCGCGATACCCTAACAAGCGGAATAAATGGTATGCAAAAGGTTCTGGTCGCCACCATGCAACAAAATAACTTACAGGTGGTGTTCCTTCTATCTTTTCATAAGTAATACTTGCATAATAGACGGGGATATTAAATTCTACTGGGACACTAAGTAAAGCTGGCCGAAATGTCTGGACATCTTTTCCACAAGAAATTCGACTCTCTGCAAAAACTGCAACCCCATCGCCCATTCTTAGTGCATGTTTAATCTCTTCACTAACTCTTTTGGTATCCAGTCGGTTTGTCCGGTCAATAAAAATGATGTAAAGCATTTTAGCAACAAAACCAATTACTGGCCAGTGTTGAACATCGCCACGAGCAACGAAAATACATCTGGTTGCATAATGCAATAATAATGCGTCGATATAGCTAATGTGATTTGCCACAAGAAAACAAGGAACACGGGGCACAGTCCCTTTAATTTCTACTTGAATACCTGTTAGTTTTACGAATATGACAGACCATGTATGCAATAAATATCTGCGTACTTTACGGTCAGTACGTTCTGAAAACAATGCTGTAGGATATATTAAGCATCGAACTGAAAATAATATGGGTGCAATGACAAAGAAAAGCAATGTAAGACGAAAAAATGCCCTTAACTTTGAACTCGGCTTGTATAATGGTTTATGTTTCATGAATATTATTTTCTCGACAGAGTTAAGTTATCAAAAAATTGTTAGACAATTAACATTAGATTATATAAAAGGTAAGCAAAGAATATCATCTGAATTTTAAAACTATCTTTTTTATATTTGGTATTAAATTATTGTATATAATATTAAGAAATCTATCAAGAATGTATAAATTAGTATTGTGAAATAAAAGGAGAAATTTGAAGTGAATAAAAAAATATTGGGAATTTTTTTCCTAATTCTATTTCTTGTTATTGGAGTTCCCTTTTTAGCGGTAATAAAAAATATTATCATGGTTCAGATGATGATGAATTCCGCAGATACTAAAGAAGAGGCATCTGGTCCGACAACGAAGCCGAAACCTGCTCCACCATTGCTTAACGAATCGAATCTTGTAGGGACGTCGTGGATTGTAAAACACCCTTCAATCCCAGCCCCTGTCACCATAACCCTAAATGCAGGGGGACAGGCTGTTGCGACGGTTCCGCCAGAGTTGAGAGCGCTTGCAATACAAATGTTAGGTACAGACCATTTAGTTGGGAATTGGCAGGTCAATGGTGGAAAACTTATCGCATCAATTAATTTCCAAGGGAAAACACACTCAGTGGAATGTGATATTTACGGGGACAAAATTTATTTTCAGGATAAGGAAATTAAACGAGCCCAATAAACATATTACAGTGCTATTGACAAGGAGATTTTGTAATGAATCGGGGCTTGATAATTTTTATTGTAATTCTTGTATTGGTAATAGGAGTTCCAATTCTGGCTGGATTGAAAAATCAATTCTTACCAACTTCGACACCTTCGGCTCCAACAACGTCATCAAAATCAAACCAACAAACGACGGCGTCTAATCTGGAGCCAAATCCCAACAAATTAGTTCCCCCACCGACACAAGAAGCCATCCCACAAGTACAATATCAGGTTCCACAGATTCCACAAGGACCGCCAGACTTTACAGGGACGATGTGGAGTGTTCCTACGCCTTATGGTATGGTACAGGTGAGTTTAAATCCTGGGGGACAAGCAGTCGCTTCACATCCCATGGTAGGGAATATCACAGGCAATTGGCGGGTGCAAGGGAACAAGATAGTGGCGACTGTTTCTTTCATGGGTCAAACACAAACAGTAGCGGCTGACATTTGCGGGAATACTCTTTGTTATAATGGTCAACCTTTACAAAGATTACGATAAATATACCATTAAGAAGGACTAATTTATGGGTAAAAGATTTTCGGAGCAGGTAGTACTTATTACTGGTGCGTCGGAAGGTATTGGTTCTGCAACTGCAAAAGTCTTTGCACAAGAAGGGGCAAAAGTGGCTCTTATCGCCCGCAGAAAAGAGAAACTTGAACAGGTAAAGGATGAAATTTTAAAAGCAGGAGGTAGTGCTGAATATTTTGTTGCTGATGTAACTGACTATAATCAGATGACAAATGCAGTAGCAGAAATTATTAAATTGTGGGGAAAAATTGACGTTGTACTGGCAAATGCAGGCATGGGTATTCCTGGACACATTGCTAAATTGAAGGTTGAAGATTTTCGGAGGCAATTTGAAGTTAATTTTTTTGGTGTATTGAACACGATGGAATTAACCCTACCATATTTGATACAACAAAAAGGGAGACTTGGCATCGTAGGCAGTGTTGCAGGAAGGGTATGTACACCTTTTTCAGCACCATATTGTAGTAGTAAATATGCAGTGGTAGCCTTGTCAGAATGCAGTTATTTTGACTTGAAACCTCTTGGGGTTTCGGTAACATGTATAAATCCAGGCTTTATTGGCACAGAAATTCGACAGAAGAACAAATATGGTGAACTTACAAGTCGCCCCGACCCTGTCCCTTCTTTTTTGGTCTATCCCGTTGACAAAACAGCAAAACAGATTGTTTGTGCGATATATCGAAGGAAACCTGAAGTCGTCATCACAATGCACGGGAAACTTTCTATTTTCTTTGCAAGACACTTTCCAAGGACATACCGTTTTTTAGTAGGTCTTGTACCTCTCAAAAAAGCAATAAAACTCCCATTACCTGTTCACCCATTTGATGATGAGAAAAAATAATTTGCGGGGTTCTTAAAAAGAATGGATTACTTTACAAAATAAGCACGCTTGATATAGTCTAAATCAGGGAACATGCTGTTCAGATATGTGTTTCCTTGCATTCTTATCATTCTTTGGTCGGGTGCCTCGCCATGTTTTGGATTGATACTTTCCACAACCTCCATCCCTTCAATCACACGGGCAAAAGGTGCAAAACCCATTGAATCTAACCGAACATTATCTGCAAGATTGATAAATAGTTGTGTGGAACGGGAATTGGGTAGCGAACTTTTTGCGTACGTAACAGTCCCTTTTACGTTACTCTGTTTTACGGGGTCGTCTTTTATCGTTTTTTCGCCATATTTCATATTTAACTGTGGGTCTCCAGCTAACCCAAATTGAACAACAAAGCCCGGGACAACTCGGAAAAAACGTGCGGAATCATAAAATTTTACCTTCAACAATTCGTAAAAATGTTCAACGCCGATAGGTGCCCAGTCTTTGTGACATTCTATAGTAAAGTTCCCATTTGAGCATTCGAAGCGGACTTTAAAAACATCTGGTGCTTTCTCTGGCATTTGTTCAAGGGGTATTTCCTGAGCGGAAGGGATTGTGTTTGGGTTTGTCTCTTCCTTTTTTTCAACTACACTTGTATTTTTTTTTGTATTTTCGTTTTCCATTTTTCCAGTCTCCTCATTTTCTTTTGAGATTTCTTTTGCTTGTTCAAGTTTTTTTAATGCCTCTTCTGCCTGTGCCATTTGAACCCGTGTTAATCGTGGTTGAGCAAAGAACCATGAGTAAAAACCGATGGAAACGATGCCTAAAACCAGCACGATAGGGATAAAAACGATTTTATTCATAGATTATTTTACCCTTTTAATTATTTTTTTCTTTGAAATTATTACTCCTTTTTTATATAGTAGATATGATTTTTAAGTATAAATAATTATAGTATTAATTAACAACATGATTTTAAGATTAATTTCACGATGGAGGACAATTGATATGAGAAGGTATTTAATATTAACGGTTCTGGTAGTTATTTTATGTTCACGTTTGGCTTACGCAGTGGAGCTAACCCTTAGCATTCAGGGTTCAATAGATGACATTTCGAGGATAATTGAACTTCTCCGACAGGCTGGAATTGGATACTCAACCCAACAAAGTTCGGAAGACCCTTTTCGCATCCACATTTACAGTTCAAGTGAAGCAGTTCAAGAAGAGGTAAAGGAGAGTCCTTCGTTAGGCTTTCAAGAAATTCGAGGTGAACCTGAAAATCCTGTTGCAGGGACATCATTGAAAATTTTTGCAAAACCAATTGACCCTTTAAAGATAATAGACACTATTTCAGCAAATATTTTTGGGACAAACATTAATGCCGATTTGAGAGATGATGGACAGAATGGGGATGAGACAGCAGG
>JAIWNQ010000197.1 GCA_020216745.1 Candidatus Hydrogenedens sp. | reverse complement strand
AGATGGTATTTGGACAGGAATGATTACCCTACCTGTTGATGTTTATGGTAGTAAAACCATCTTGTTAACTGCCTTTGATGACAAAGGTAAAATAATCCAGCAGAAAATGTCGGACGGAACTGTTAAGCCAGTGATAGGAACACTTGACTGTGTTATTCAAACATCTGAAAACAAATAAACATTCGGTAAAATAACTCATATTTTGAGAAAAAAGGAATTAACCCTTGCAATCCGAAACAATTCGTCTTCTTGACCGATGGGTCGGTATACTTCTCTGTTTTCTGTTAACTATCTTCAATAAAATATGCTCTTTATTTTCAAGGGTAAAGGGGGAAATTCATAACCCCAAAAAGATTATTTTCGTAAAATTAATTGAACAAGGGGCTATGGTATTAGCAATTCCAGCATTAGAGAGAGCAAAACAATGGGTTGGTAAAGAGAATGTTTATGCGTGTGTGTTTAAGAAAAATAGTTTTGTTTTGCCGACATTAGAAATACTGCCAAAAGAAAATATCATTGAGATTGACACATCAAATGTTTTCAGGCTTCTCCGTGATGTGTTTAGATACATGTGTAAATGCCGTCGGATAAAAATAGACACGGCTATAGACTGTGAATTTTTCTCAAGGGGTTCCGCAATTATTACCTACCTTAGTGGAGCCCGAGCACGGGTTGGAATGCATGGATTCTTGAACGATACGCCTTATCGGGGCAATCTAATGACACATAAGGTAACCTATAACCCTTATATACACACTGCTTATGTATATCTCCTTATGGTAGAGGCAATTAAGGAAAAACCATTTGAAATACCTTTACTAAAAATCCCCTTCTTGCATGAACCATTAATCATTCCGCGTTATGTCCCACATCCAGAACGAAAGCGGAAATGGGAACAACGGCTTGGTAACGACCCAAAACACGGGAAGAAGAAGCCTTATGTTATTCTAACTCCTAATCCATACGATTTGCTTCGTGTTCGTAAATGGCCATTTGAAAATTATTTTAGTCTATGCGAAAAACTCATTCAACGATATCCTGAAATTGTGTTCGTGCTAACAGGTTTTGCTGAAGAACGTGAAGAACTATCAAAGTTTGAAAGAACGTTCGGAACCGATTATTTTATCAATACAGCAGGTGAGACAGATTTTGAGGACTTGCTAACGTTATACAACCTTTGTGATGTTTTGGTAACAAATGATAGTGGACCAGCTCATTTTGCGACAACATCAACGATAGGAATTGTTGTATTATTTGGGCCTGAAACCCCCGTCCTGTTTGCACCTATTGGAGATAATGTGCATGTGTTATATACAAACCTCGCATGTAGCCCATGCCTGAACGCTCATAATTATCGGTTTTCTTTCTGTAATAACAATTTATGTGTACAAATGATATCGGTAGACAACGTTTTTGAAGAAGTGTGTAAATCTCTATCTTCTTTCTCAACGACAGTATTAGATACAAACAAATAACATTCATGATTTGATTAGAAAATGAATATTATAACCCCAATAAAAACAGGTGTTAAGGTAGCAAATATCATTTGGAGTCGATGGAGGGAGTCTATCCCTTACTATTTACCTATTCTTATTGCCTTTGTTACGTACCGCTGTAATCTTCGTTGTGTTATGTGTGGTCTTTGTGAACTGAGAGAAATTTACAATCCAAAAGAATTGAATACAGAAGAGTGGAAGAACGTTATCCATTCTGCAAAGAAATTGGGGACAATGATTATTTCAATATCTGGTGGAGAACCACTACTACGAAAAGACCTTGAAGAAATCATAGCATGTGCGGACAAAAATAATATTTCTACACACCTTTGCACAAATGGCACACTTATTGACAAATCAAGAGCCCAATCCTTAAAAGAGGCTGGTGTAAAAACCATTTCCTTTTCTTTGGATAGTGCTTCGGAAGAAGTCCATGACTCTATCAGAGGTAAAGGACAGTTTAAACGAACAATGGAAGGGATACTATGGATTCATAAAATTGCACCTGAGATAAGAACGAGCATTAATGTTGTGATAACGCGGAAAAACTTTCGAGGAATGTCCAACCTTGTTAAACTGGCAAAAGAAGCAGGGGTTCATCAAATTAAGTTTGCCCCAGTACATAAAAATTTACTCCATCGATTTAAACGTGAGGATTCATGGACAGAATACTTTTTCGATGCAAATGATATTAAAGAGCTTGAGGAAGAACTGAAACAGACACAGGCACTTTGCAAACAGGAAAAAATACTTACGACCTCCGATAATTTTTATAAAGGAATTCCGAGAACGTTTATTCAACCTAATAAATTCACGTGCTATGCAGGTTTTTTGGATTGCATAATTACACCAGAAGGGAACATAGGTGCTTGTTGTGATATTGAAAGTACATTGTCCGTAAGAAATAAATCCCTTGAAGATATATGGCATTCGCAAGAATTTCATCAGTATCGGATGCAGGTCTGCCGTTGTAAAAAGTACTGCTGGGATACAACCAATACTGAATTTAGCCTACGTCTTAATGTAAAAACTTTGTTTTCCGAATTGCCTACTCTCCTAAAAGAATTTCTATTCTACCTAAAGTAAAAATATATACAAACTATATATACCCTATGTCTTTTTAATGGAGCAATAATATCTTTCACTTTTGAATATTTACATAGTATTTTTAAAAACAGTATTATAATAACATTGTTCATTTAAGAAGGGATGATTTTATGAGTGAAAACATAAATCGCCGAGACTTTATCGGCATAACAGGCTCTACTTTTAGTTTAAGTATGCTTGGTGGTACTAATTCACCGTCAATTATTGCCACCAGTAATCTATCCACAGAACTTTTATCGGATGTATATGGCTTAGTTGAAAAGACACCTTTTGTAGATACTCATGAACATCTACCTCCTGAGAGCGACCGAATTGCAAACAAAGGGAATAAGGACAAAACACCTGCTCCTGATTTTGGAATGCTTTTTAGCCACTATGCGGATTCTGACCTACAGGTATCTGGACTATCCCGAGATGATTATAAAAAACTTATTTCATGGGAATTATCCCCTAAGGATAAATGGAAATTGATAGCACCATTTTATGAACGATGCAGAAATACCGGCTATTTACTGTGTGTTCGTGAAAGTGTAAAAGCCCTTTACGGAGAAGACGATATTTGTGAAGAAAATTGTGAAACCATAAGCCAGCAGTTAAATGAACAAATTCAATCTGGTTTCTATCGCCGAATATTACGTGACGTAGCACATATCGATTATGCACAGGTTAATTGCCTACAAAGTGGAACCTTTAGGGAAAGTGAACCTGCTTCAGACCTGTTATGTTTCGATATATCCACAGTTGGCATTGCCAGTTCTATTTCTAACATTTCTAATCTGAATAAATTTGCAGAGAAACCAATAAAGACATTAAAACAAGCCCATACCACAATTGAACATATCTTCGAACGATTCGGGCAGAAGGCAATTGCTATAAAAGACCAGTCCGCTTACGGGAGACGGCTCTTATACGAAAATGTTAAGGATGAGGATATAGAGTCCATCTTTAAACAATTTGTTCAAAAACCGAGTTCCTTAAAGCCTGAAGAACTTAAAGCCATTCAAGACAACTTATTCCGCAAGTGCTTGCAATGTGCTACAGAATATCATTTGCCTGTAAAATTGCACACGGGATATTTCGCTGGATATGATGGAATGGATTTATCACGAGTTCGTGATAACCTATCTGACCTCGTATCACTAATCAAAGACTTCCCGAATACAACTTTTGTGCTGATGCATATTTCATATCCATATCAACATGAATTAATAGCCTTATGCAAACATTACCACAATGTCTATGCGGACATGTGCTGGTCGTGGATTATTGACCCTGCTTCTGCAACACGATTTTTGAAGGAGTTCCTTACTACAGCACCTGCACATAAGATATTCACCTTCGGTGGTGATTATATTCCTGTAGAACTTGTTCCAGGGCATGCTAAAATTGCCCGCAAAGGAATTGCTCTGGCAATAATGCACCTATTACAAGAAGGCTGGCTTAGCGAGTCCGAAGTACCTACCTTGGTTCAACGTATTATGAATCGTAATGCCCACGAATTATTTGACCTTCCTCGTGTATTAAGGGCATATAGAACCTAATTTTTACAAAGTAAAATAAAATATATTTTCAAACACGAGCCGAGCCCTGATGTTTATTTGTCGTGACCCATAGAATACCATTTACCGTATGGTAGAGGAAGTGAAAACATTTCAAGTGATATAGATTTATTATCTATGGTCGAATTGGTGTTCCCTTGCCAATCTACGGTGATGTTGTCGAACCATGCACCGCTAAATGAACCTTCTTCATTACCACACCAGACTCCAAGCATAATAAGCATTGTATCGAAGTTTAACGAATCAAATGATTTGTCCACATTTATTAATTGGTAGATTTCTGGAAGGTTAAGGCTGATTTGATGCGACCTGTATCCATAATCGGGTAACCGCATTGATACCATAATTCCTTGTTCCCTATATTGGTCTAATGTCCTCGCTTTTTTTGGATATTCGTCGTGATAATTCCATATTTTTGGAATGTGTTTTACTCGCTCCTCACGGGCTCCCCAATGACCTACCCACATCCAACGAAGCTCCGTGTCTGCAAATAATGCGATACGGATATAACCCCCACCATAAAAGCTCTTTTCGTTATTTGGAACATAATATTGCAACTTACATGTAGGCTTTACATTGTTATTAGGAACTCGTAATACCTGATAGACATCCATTGTCTCGTCATATTGCCATGCATGTCCCTTATATCGAGTGTAGAGATGTAATGCTGTGGTACCTGAAAACTGGTCGCATGATTTTGTTTCCCAAATAAATCCTGATTCCTGCTCTGATTGATACCGATATGGGAAAAACCAACCTTTCGACTTATTTTCAAAATCTCCATTTACAATCTCTGGTGTATTCGCAATTTTACACCAATGTTCAAATGCACGAGGGTCCATGTCACGGGTGAAGATAGGAAATCGTTCAGGAAATTCATATTTTGCAGAACAACCTAATTGCCTACCATATAGTTTTAATTTCGATTGGGATATTTCTGCCTCTGCGAAATAACCCCGATCTTGATTAGTATTAAATTGTGGGTACTCTTCTCCAAAGGCTCTACCGTTAACTAACGTTGGAAGAACCACAAACGTTGTGCCCTGATACTCCCAAGCAGTTCTGACTGAAGCTTTAACTCCATTATGAACATGCCCCATAAACACATATTGGACATTGCCATAGCGGACAAGAACATCTAACAATTTGTTTTTCTTATCTTTTGGGTATGTGTAATATTCCAATTGTGATAGACCTACAGGCAGTAAATGATAGTGTAAAAATACTACTACAGGTCGACGCCATGCCTCATGCAATTCATTCTCAAGCCAGCTTAATTGCTCCTCAAAACCACCGTTCGGTGACAGTAATTCAGGTGCACATAAAATCACCATCCGCCATGTTCCGATATCAAAAGCATAATTCGGTGCACGAAAACCGCATAGCTGCTCCTGCAAATCTAAGAACAAACCATCGTTATATTTTCCATCATGATTTCCATGAACTAATGCTATTGGCATCTTTAACGGTTTCACTGCCTTCTCGAAACCTGCAAAATAATTAGGTTTAGGAAAAGCAACTAAATCGCCGTTAAATATTACAACATCGGGTTGTTCCTGATTTGCTAACTTAACAAATTTTTCTAATAACAATTCCAATTCTCGTTCATAGCCAGAATCGCTATCCGCTGGTCCTATTTGTGGGTCTGCAACAAGCCAAAGACGAGCACTATCATTTTTCTCTGCTAAAGAAGAATAAATCTGCCCAACATCATTTGCACATGAAACACAAAATAAAATATAAAAAGCAACCATAAACTATGACTTTGTTTTAAGTATTACCATACTTTATGAATATAGGATACCATAAAGATAGCCGTTTTCTAATATCACTCTCTTTTATTGAGTATCTGCTTATTTTATCACTTGAAATATCTCATATTTAATTTAAATTAAAAGGGAAATTTAGTAGGGGCAAATACATACGTTTTGACTAATTACATACGTCAGAGCAAACACATAGGTTTGCTCCTACATGAACATTAAGAAATGTGTATGGTTAGAGAAACGATGCTCACCCTAATTAGATCATTACAAAACTTTTACAACTACACAAAACAGATGAGATGGCTTCGTTGTTCTTTTAGCCATGAATGGCCACAAATAAATACAAATAAAACTATAACCAAAATATTTATCAACACATACAAGATAAAAAGAGCATCAAAGATGCAAAATTCATATTTTTATTTATACAATTGAAATAATAAAATATACGTAATAAACCTTTAAGATAAAAGCGGTGATAATTTAAGTAAACTTAAAATAATTAGTAAGGAGGTAATTATGTTGAGGAACCGTTACTTGCCTCTGCTCATCGTGTGTTTTTTTATGTTGATATTAGTTGGTTGTTCTGGACCACCAGACCCAGATTTGAATGGAAATTGGAAAGGACAGACATTCCGCAAAGGTCAATTGTTAGGTGAGTCAAGTTTTTATTTCAAAGACGGCAAAACAAGTGTAAACGTATTTGGAAAATCAAAGAATGGTTTTTACACAACTGACACATCGGTTGACCCACATAGAATAAAATTTGACTGGGGTACAGAAGGAAATGTTGCTTATTTTGATTGGGGAATTTATAAAATTCAAGAGTCTGGTTCTTTATATATGAGCATTAGTGAGAAAATTAATGAGTATCCACCATCTGACTCATTAGACCCGAAGATAGGGGATGCTGTTTTCGTATTAAATAGAAATCAAAAAAGTATGACGGTTGATAAATATTCTTATTTTTTGGAAAAACTCCGTATGATAATTGGTTTTTAAGGGTTGAGGATTTACTGTAATTCTATAGTATATGTATCTCTATTCTTTAAGGGTATGAATCTCTATTATTGCATATAATTTTGTTATTATATTTTGTAAAAGAATTAATACTAACAAAGTAATTTGCAAAATAACTCATTAGGAGATTTTATGTTCCTAATATTATTAACTCTATTAGGGATTTTTGGTGTTGAAAATATTGATAATAAGCCACCTATTGCAATACATAGCGATGAGATACAAATTCAGGAGAAGGAAGAGAATAAACAAATCGAGACGGACGCAGATAAATCACCAAAGCAAGAAGAAACGCTCCAGTTAAAGATTGGTCAGTTATTTCTAATTACCCTACAAGGGACACATGGTACTATTTCTGGTGACCGTATTTTTCTAAATCAATATACACCTGCAGGTGTGGTTGTTCCACGGATTCTTGAACCGAAGTGGGCAGAAGATTATTTGGCGGGGATACGTTTTGCGGTTCGGAATCCAGGATTACCGCTATGGTTAGCAGGCGATATATATGAGGTGACGGAGCGAGAACGAGGTGCTCCTTCGCCATATATTAATTTGCCTCCACTTTTGTCTTTGTCAGCCAACCCTGAGACCCAAAATATAGAAAAAATAGTTCAGCTTTGGCGTAGTTATATTCAGGGTTTGGGATTAAACATGATGTTAGGTCCACATTTAAGCTTAGCGTCGACATTGCCCAAAGCCCGTAGGGATCTGCAATGTTTCGGGTCTAATGCAAAAATATCAGCTGACATTGCGGTACAGATGTACCACCTATGGAATACCCCTTCCGCACTGATGGTGCCGATGGATTTTCCAGGGGGACAAACCAATCGTGAAGGAGTTCAACCTGCAGTGTTGCTCACCCCAGAACAATACCTTGCAGAGAATGATATTCTACCTTATAAAATGCTGATGGAGGAAGGGGTTCCAATAATTCATGTTGGGACAACGTTAGTGCCAACTTTAGACCCACAGGGGAAACCTGCTTGTATTTCACGTTATGTCTTGTCAGATTTACTAAGGAAACAATTAAATTTTACTGGTGTGGTTATTGCAGGTCCCTTAGATGCACCTGAAGTAGTAGAGTTTATGGATTCATCTGAGGCAGGTGTAGAGGCGTTACGATATGGTGCCGATGTGCTTTATTATCGCGGACCTGCTAATACAGCAAGCCGAGCTATCGATCGTATCACCCTCGCAGTTCAGCGGAATGAAATTCCAATCGAACGGATAGAACAAGCCTATAATAATATTAAATCATTGAAGAACGCTCAAATTGCTGTAGTGAGTAAAGAAAAACCGATTAAGCCAACAGAACTAACGAAACAAAAAGGTGATTTGTACGACTATTCCTACTTTATTATCAAAAATTCCATTACACTGGTTCGTAATCATGGGGATATACTGCCAATCGTCAAAGGCTCTACTCAAGGGATAGGTATTGCTGGTCCTGTTGGTGTTAAGGAATTAGATGAGTATTTACAGAAGTACCATAAAAACATCGGATTGCAACCGATGACATCATCACTTCGTTTAGGTTATATTCAGGATTTTGACATTGAACGTGCGGTGAAAAATGTTGGTAAATTTCCGATCGCGATATGTACTATTGTCTCTTCTCTTCGGCTAAAAGAACAAGAAGAATTCATAAATCGTATAAAAGAGACAGGAGCCAAAGTTATTGCCTTAGTTTTGGGACATCCTCAGGCACTTGTATGTGCCAAAAAAGCAGATGCAATCCTAATTACCTATGCAGAACCTCCTGCTTATCAAATTGCAATAAAGGCATTAGCGGAAACATTGGTCGGTTTCCCATCATTCCGCTTTCGTTCAGTTATTGAGGATTCTATATTGGAGGCAAATCGTGAGTATACTTTTTCATTAAAAGAATTAGTAGCTATGCCACCTGGTAGATTGCCGATATCTATCGGTGAAGATTTTCCAGAAGGGGCAAGTCTAAGTTATCAAGTAGAAACATTAATAAAAAAATGTGAATGGACTATTCAAGGGAAAGACAGGTTCAAAGAGTCCTCCTTTACGTACTCTTTTCCTTTATCAGGTGAATATACTTTGGAGTTACAGGTACAGGGTGCTGATAAACAAGTTCAAACAAAAACCTATGTGTTAATTGTAAAATAAAAAGATTGACTAACTTATAAGTCCTCCTTAACTCGCTTTTGAAATGGAGGAGAGATAGTATTGACCATTGTCAAACTATATGTAGTAAGACCTTAAAGCAAACTCTTGGTTATGCTAAGAAGATTAACACAGTATTTTAAGGAATAATATGCTGTTAGATATTATTTAAAGGTTATAATATTATATATTTTTTATATCATTTACATTTGAAGTTATATTTTAAGGTTTTATGTAGAAGTGAAGAAGTTAGCATTTATTTTATTACTTATTTGTTACTTGTTAGAAAACGAATCTTTTGCACAGAAGGCATCTTTACCTGTCCGATATATTGTGAAAGTAAACATTGAAAACATGTCGGACATTGATTATCTTGAGCAACAAGGTTATTCTGTTGATTCGTTTGATGGACGATATGCACATGTTTATATTCCAGAATCCGCAATGGAAAAACTAAAAAACGAGGGTTTTGAACTACAAGTTATAGGAACAGACCCTTCACCTCACTTAGAAAAAACACCTTCGGGGTATCATAACTATGCGGAATTAACACAATTTTTACAAAGCCTCACTAATACGTATCCAGATCTTACCCGCCTAACTTCATTGGGACAATCTGTACAGGGGCGAGAGTTATGGGCACTTCACATTACAGATAACCCAGATATAGAAGAAGATGAACCAGAGTTTAAGTATATTTCCACAATACATGGAGATGAACCCATTGGAACGGAATTGTGTCTGCTTTTTGCGGAATATCTTCTACAAAACTATTCCACAGATACGAGAATAAAAAATGTTGTTGATGAGGTTTCTATATGGATTGTGCCTTTGATAAATCCAGATGGGCGTGAGGCGGTATCACGATATAATGCTAACGGAGTGGATTTAAACCGTTCTTTTCCTCGTTATCCTACCG
>JAIWNQ010000196.1 GCA_020216745.1 Candidatus Hydrogenedens sp. | reverse complement strand
ACTTTGACACATTTTATTATGATGGGGGTAACATATCTATTGAAACACGGCAACCTGAGACACAGCATATTATGCGATGGTCATTAGAACATAATTTTAGTCTATCCGCAAATTTTCATACAGGTGCTATGGTTGTGAATTATCCCTACGATAACGACGGAGGACCCAGTGGTGTGGAAGCACCTACACCAGATGATGCTCTAATGAAGTGGATAGCCACGCAATATGCTATGTATAACACACCTATGTATAACAGTTCCCAATTTCCCGGTGGGATAACAAATGGCGCAGCATGGTATGTTATTACGGGGGGTATGCAAGACTGGAATTATCGCTTTACAGGATGTATTGAAATGACAATAGAGTTATACAATACTAAATTTCCAGCAGGGTCATGGATACCGACACTGTGGAATAATAATCGAGAATCTATGCTGTCTTATTTAGAGTGTATTTTACGAGGAGTGCGAGGACTTGTATATGATAGAAAAACGGGAAATCCTGTCTGGACAAAAGTTTTAGTGCAGGGGAACACACAACCCGTATTTACTCATCCGCGTGTTGGGAATTATCACCGACTATTATTACCCGGCATATACAACCTTGCTTTTACTGTACCCGGATATATTCCCTACCGTGTAAATGGGGTTGAGGTCGTTGATGGATGGGCAACGCGTCAAGATGTTCCCCTGAGCGATGGTGACATTAATGGAGATGATAAAGTAAACGATGAAGATGTAGACCTTGCAGTAGAGGTCATTTTGGGCATTACACCAATTGATAAAGATATAGATGTTGACGGTAATGGGTTGGGAGCCTCTGACATACAGGCGATAATCAATCAATCTCTATCTGCTCCCATCGGTCTCTTCCCGGAATAGAGCTTACTCGGAGATAATATGTTTTATTTAGATACTTATCTTTTTAAAAAAGAAAGAATTATATATCGTATATCTGCAATTACCCCATTTATATTTCTTTTTATTGTTCTTTATCTTCACAAAACACGAATTCATGGGGACGCTTCTATATATTTTACTTTTATTCGTGACTTTTTCAAAAAGCCTTTTACCTACGGTTATGAAGTAAAACATGGAGCAACTTCTCCTCTTTGGGTTATATTGAATTCTGTTCCATATTCTCTTTTAGGTTTTGACAAATGGTTGGTTTTTGCTACCTGTTTGAATAAGATTTTTATTTTTGGGGGAATACTACTGAATGTTTATATATGCATTGGCAATAAAAAATCTCCGATATCAGAAAAAGAAAATCTATTTAGTATCTTGTTTTTAGTTTTAGCTTACATGTTTCTTTATTCTCTTTTTATATCCTCTACCCAGTTATACGAAACTGCATTGTTAATATTTCTTCCACCATTTGCTTTATTCTTATTAAAAATAAATTGGAAAAATACAGGTATATTTTTAGCAGGATGTTCTATGCTTATTCGGCCAGAATATCTTTTGTTTTTTCTTAGTGCAATCTTTTTTATTTCAGAGAATAAAAAAAATTTCTGGAAATATCTTCTTGTAGGTATATCGAGTACTGGGGTTGTTTATGGCTATCTATTCTTTATGACAGGGACTCTTCTCCCATCCTCATTTTTAGGGCGAATTGTCCGTTCCTTAGAAAACAAAAATATTTCCTATATAGAGAAATTATTTATATCCATTGGTGATTTATACCGGTTTGCTCCCTCTTTACTCTTTATCTTACCCCTATTTATTTTCTTTGTTGTTCTAAATTTTTCTAAATTCCGTTCCGTGGATAGAATAAAAAATATTATGTTTTTTACTAGTGTACTTCTGGTGTTTATTTACTTTATTTTTCCCCCTATGAATTATTCAGGCAGATATTTGCTAACATTAGTCCCTGTATTGTTCCCATGGATTACAATGGAAATAGTAAGACATTTTTCAAAATATTCAAAGATAGCAATTGTTATTATGTTGCCCCTGTTTTTATTTGCTCTATATCAACATTTGCAATTAAATAAACCCGAAAACTATAAGTATAGTTTTGACCGTATCTTAGGGAATGATTTTGCAGAAGAAATTCGGAGATTGGATGTGCATGAAAAAAGCAAAATATTAATTTATGAAATACAGTTTCAGTTCAACACGAGTGCCCAATTAGTAAGTGCAGATGGTATTGTAGGTGGAGAAATTCTTCCATGTTTATTAAAAGAACAAAATGAAGAAGAGTTTATTAAACAATACGATATTGACTATATTGTTGTATCTAATGCTTTCAAATATAGAAATATTTACAAAGATACTTTCTTTTCGCGAATATTTAAATTTGATTTATCAAGTCCTATCGGTTCTCAATACATACTTTCTGATATTGTACTTACGAAGGTAGCAACAAATCCTGTATTGTTAAATCCTGAATTGTTTCGAATTGAAAATGGGATTCCTGTGTATAGTTCTAAAGATACTTTATGGAAGCATCATTCGTTGTTATGGAATTCCGTTTATAAAGTAGAAAAACCGACTAATAAGTAAAAATATCCTCCTATTAAATTAAAGTAAAAAAGAGTTTATAAAGTCGGTATCAAAGAGGAATTACAATATTACTTAATTATAAAAGTTGCTTCTGTGGTTTGGAGCAATTCAGGGAGGGGAATAGGCCAATTTGGATTTTTACCGGTTATGGAATCATGAAGGGCCAGCAGTTCTTCAAAGTGACCTTTCTGGCTGGTTCGAGTTTGTATTTCATTGATTTTCTGACCATAACCTTTCAAAGATTTATAATCATCCATCACGAGGGTTTTTCCATCGAAATGAACCTCCATGTACTCTTTACCAAATTCTGTACTTCCCACAGAGAAATATTCAAAACAAGCAATGGAACCATCTTTATATTTTAATATCACGATTTTATTATCCACTGGGCTATATCGGTCTGTCGTTGGTGTTATTGATTCTACTGAGATACTCTCTATGGGGCTTTTTGTAAGGAAGGAAATGGTATCTATAATATGGCATGCTTCCCCAATAATCCTACCGCCTGTTTCAAAAACCCAATGGTCTGGAGGTAAAAGTCCTGCATTCATTCGATAATGGATAAGCAAAGGGTTAATTCGTTTGTCGGTATGTTTTTTTATCTCTGTAAGATATTTACTGAAACGGCGATTAAAACCGACAAGTAATACAGGTTTAGGCCCACTTCCTTGTAAATAGAAGTCCTTTATTTTATCCAATTCCTCCTGAGATATGGCTAAGGGTTTTTCCACAAAAACATGTTTTCCTGCCTGTAATGCTTTCAAACAGTATTCCGCATGAGAGTCGTGTCTTGTAGTTATCAAAACAAGGTCCACCTGCTTATCACTTAATATTTCATCCAGATTGGTTGTGGTATATTTGGCTTGATATTGTTCTGCTACGAACTTTGCCTGTTGTGCGGAACGGTCCATAGTTGCGTAAATAGAATATTTATCTTTAAGTTTGGCCAGGTTTGGTAAATGCATATTTGTAGCAAAGCCCCCCGTACCAATAATAGCAACATTAATAACGGATTTTGGGGTATAGCTCGTATTCACATGAATTATTTGTTGTGATATGTCCGGGAGTAAAGGTTTTTCCTCAGGTAATCCATATTGGAGAAGGACGATTAACGGGCGCGGTATTTGTGAAGAAAGACAGTCAAAAGCATCCGCAATTTGTTCAATGGGGTATGTTTTTTCTATCAATCTGTCAAGTTTTATGTGCTTACTGTGTATTAATCTCAAGTATTCTTTCATGTTCCTGTTCTCTGTCCAGCGAACATAGGCATACGGATAATCAACCCCTTTTTCTTCATATTGGGTATCATATCTGCCGGGTCCATAAGATGTGGAAATAAGAAAATCCAATTCTTTGGAGTAAATATCTTCACGCTTAATTTCGGAACCTGACACACCTACCAATACAACTTTTCCTTTCTTTCGTGTCATACGGAAGCATTGAGATAACGGTTCGTTTTGCTGGGTAGACGCGGTAAAAATAACTGCATCTGCTCCGTAACCATCACTCCAATTGATTACTTTATCAACATGATTTTCATCATTAGAGTTAATAACCAATTCTGCCCCCAATTCTTTAGCAATGTTTAAACGATGTGGGTCAATATCAATTACTGCTGTCCTTATACCGGAAGCAATGAGCATCTGTGTAGTTAACAAACCTAAAATTCCTGCTCCAAAAACCACCCCAAACTCACCCAGTTGTAGGTTTGCCCGTCGTATACTTTGTATTGCTATTCCTCCCAATGCTACAGTGGAAGCCTCTTCGAACGATACTTCCTCGGGAACCTTAACCACGAGATTTTCAGGGACAGTAACAAACTCTGCATGATGAGCATATCCTACACCTGCTGCAGAAACTTTATCTCCGGGTTGAAATCGGTTAATCCCTTCACCGACTGCTATAACAATACCACTAACTGAATAACCGATAGGTGTGCCGGATTCTAATTTATTCTTAACTTTTGCATAGGCAACTGTAAAACCTTCATCTCGCAATATATCGAGCACTTTTTTTACTTTATCCGGTTGTTCCCATGCCCGTTGAATTAATGGTTTCTTACTGCGGGCAAGTCCGCTCAATTCAGTCCCTGCTGAAATGCAACTAAAAATAACTTTTATTAGCACCATTCCTTTGCCTACCTGCGGAGCAGGAACATCAATGGTCAGTGCTTTTCCTTTTTTAATAATTCCCTGAAGCATGGTAATCTCCAAATTATAAATAATTATGTTCTTTCTGTTGAATTGTTATTTGATGTATTTCCAGCGGTAGTGGTGGGTTCCATCCATCGGATGGCTTGCATTTTTAATCTTTCAACCCGTTCTTTGACTTCATAGAAACGGGATAGATATTCTGCGATAGCCCGAAACATCCACGCTACGCCCCACCTTGGAAAGGTGATTTTAGATGTAAAAAATGGATAACGCCGATAATATAGCTCACCTGTTTTTAAGTTCCGCATGTGGAACCATGCCCAGCGCAGAACAAACACTGCAAGAACATGTGCTGCAGGGATAACTTTAGCCAAAATTGAAGGGCACAAAATCCCCTCTGCACAAGCGTGTATATCTACGGGCCATTTCTTATTTTCTGCAAAGTAAGGTTGACCGAATTCTTCAAATAAAGTAGCGTAAAACTGGAACCCTTTCAAAATTTTTTCTTTGAGCACTTCATTGGGTTCTAACTTATAAATTCCATATAAGGACCTTAAAACAAACCCTGTATGATGATTATCTATGATTTTATGTAATTCTTTTTCAGAGGGGTCGCCATCCTCCCAATATCCATAATACCATGAACCGTTTTCGTTTTGTGCATTAAGAGAAAATTCTAATGCGGGTTGTGCGATCTCCTTATATATTTTCTCTCCTGTAATATGGGAGACATAATATAGATATTCTGCTACAAGCAGGTTTGCGTTATGAACTTTTCGTGGGTCCCCTTTAAGCGCATAGCCAAAACACAATCCGCCATTTTTCAGTTTCCAGTGAGGGAGTTCTTTAGTAAAAAATTCTGCAATTTCAAGTATAGCGGAGAGATATTGTTCTTCTTGTGTCATCTGATAAGCGGATAAAAAGGCTTGACCTGCAATAGCGGTAACAACGCTAACAGGAGTTTTCGCAGGGACATGTACTCCTTTGCCAGTATAAGCAAAGGGATATCCCCATGCCCAGCCATCAATACCGGGTGTTCTTTGAGAACGGAGCCATAACAAATGCGTTTTCGCTTTTTCTAAATGTCCCTTTTCAGGCTCTATTGAGTGCAACCGCAGATACCCCGTTGCCATTAATGCATGGGCTTTAGGATTTTCTGTTTTCTTCACACGCAGGAGCCATCGTGTAAATTTAGGGAATAATTCAGAATAGCCGGAACTTAATTTGCGTAGAAGAGGAATGGTCTGTACGGAACGAAATAGAGGATGGTCTTTTACATCGAAACGGTCATAGCCATACAAGCCGTTTTCTTCAATCCAGTTATCTAATTCTTCTATCCACTCCCACGCCAGAGCCACATCCGGATTGTTTGTTTCTTTCATTTGGTTTATCCCTTTGCAATATCCAATAGGAATTCTTTCAGTCGAGGATAGTTTGCTTCAAATGAATATAATTCTATAACGCGTTGTCGCGATTTTCTGCCCATTTGTTCTCGTAAATCTGGGTCCATTATCAACCTTTCTAATCGGTCATACCACTCTTCGGGGGTTTGTGCAAAGAAACCGTGAACGCCATCCTCTATTACTTCTGCATTCATCCCCACAGGTGAGATAACAACAGGTGTCCCCACACCCATGTATTGCAACGCCTTAAAGGCACATTTTCCTCGTGCCCGTGGTGTATCTATCAGTGGCATTAAACCGATATCCGGTTTTTGTAGATATTCAAATTCCTTTTCAAATTTCCAATTTTCGAATACAACATTTACTCCATCCATATTGTAATCCAAGCCATTAGAGGCAATAAACAATTGTATCGGATATTTTTTAGATAACTCTTTCAAAGGGTCTTTGAGTATATCCAGGTATCCTAAATTAGTATGTAGCCCTGTCCAACCTATAATTACTGGATTATTATGTTTTGGGTAATCTTTCTTTTGTTGATGCTTTTCCATATCAATACATGTAGGAACGATAACGATTTTCTTGGCTCCCCATGGTTTCACATGTTCTTCCAGATAACGATTGCCAACGACTGCTCCCGCACATATTTTGCACATCTTTTTAGCCCAATCAAAATCAACAAAACGAAGTAAATAATTGTTTACGAAAGCTGGTTTTTCCCATACCGCATCGTCAATATCAAAAACCATGTTTTTATTAAATACATGGATGATGTATTCAAATATGGGTGGTCCGTATTTAAATATAGGTCCTCTTAAAAATATGACATCTGCATTAAAAATGTGTCGTAGTTGGAACCAGCGATTAAACCACACACATAGCCAATAAATTGCTTTTTTATACTTTGGTTGGTTCTCAAAATATTTTAGGTAGAAATCCACAGAAGAATGTAAGCAAATTACACATTGGTGCCCTTCCGCTTCAAACATATCCGCAAATTTTTGTACACGATATCTGATAGCGGCAATTTTTTCAGTGGCGTTCCCGAAAAATACTATTTTCATCCTTTTTTTATCCTTTATTAGCCATTTTCTTCACCAATGATGTCTCGCTCAACTATCTCTGCTGGTCGTGTAAATGTGCCAGGCCACATTTTGCGACCTGGGTAAATTGCAGTCAAGATTCCTGTGTGGACATTATCTCCTAAAACCGCTCCTAACTTTTTTAATCCTGTTTCAATCAAGACACCATTCACAACGGATTTAGGTGCTTGTCCATCATGACGGACATTTGCAGTTACCGTTCCACATCCAAGGTTGACCCCCTCACCCAAAATGCTATCACCAACATAATTCTGATGAGGGGCATAGGCATGGTTAAATAAAATCGAGTTTTTTATTTCAGAAGCCTGACCAACACGACAGTTATCCCCGATAGTTGTATAAGGTCTTATCCAGCAGTTCGGACCTATCATACAATTTTTCCCAATGTAAGCTGGTCCCTCAATATAACTACCTGGCCGAACAACTGTCCCTTCATCAATAAAGACTTTTCCTTCGATCCATGCACCTGACATTATCGTTCCCAAGACCTTAGGCTCTTCTATACGGTCTAACAAAAAAGCGTTAGCCCGAAGCAAGTCCCACGGGTAGCCAATAGGTAGCCAATATCCCTCCGCTGGTAATACCCAGAAACCCTTTTGTTCCGCCATTATTTGTATTGCAGAAGTAATTTCAATTTCTCCGCGTTCAGATAAAGGTGTATTATGTAGAATCGGAAAAATCTCTGATGTAAAAAGATAAGCACCGATATTTGCAATGTTGGAGAATATAACTTTCGGTTTTTCGACAAGTTTTTTTACTTTGTTATCACTATCAAGTTCATATATTCCGTAATCTTTGGGATTTGGCACTTCTTTTACTAATGCGGAAGGACGCTTTTGCTGGGCAAGATTTTTCAAATCGTTAGGGTCAAAGAGGTCATCTCCATTCATCGCAATAAATGGTCCTTGAACTTCTTTTTCGCACATCAATACAGCGTGTCCTGTTCCTCGCTGTTCTTCCTGAATAACATAAGTAATCTTTTTCCCTTTCCAGTTATCGCCCAATCGTTGCTGTATCATTTCCTGACGATACCCAACAACGAGAATAAACTCATCAACAAAAGAGTAAAGTCCTTCTAATTGAAATTCAATAATAGGTCGGTTTAATAGAGGGAGTAGTGGTTTTGGACGTGTTACAGTGAGCGGGTAAGTCCGTGTGCTTTTACCTGCACAAAGAATAATTGCTTTCATTCCAAACAAGACTCCTTTTTACCATTCGTCTAATGAATAATCTTCATCTAATCCTTGCATTCGACATTGAATACATAATAACCATGTCCAACAAAAAACAATAATATCTACAGCCGCTAAAGGAATAATTATAACTGTCTTTAGGAGGGCTGTTAAAATAGTTTGTTCCTCGAACACTGGCAAACTAAGGACAAATAATGAAGTAAATAACGACATGGCGATGATAACCCACATCCCGACTGTCTCACCGAACTGCCTTGTGATGGCACGAAAAGGACGTGTCATTGGGTCATCCTCCGATAACTTTTCCCCTGAATACATCCAGCAGATAGATAAGGGCAAATATATAATATTTGCAATAATTCCTAAGACACTAAATAAATCGGCAAGGTTTGAGTAACCATAATCTACTAATACAACTGAAACCCTTGTTATTGTAATCAAAGCAATATTTACACCGAACCAGAGCAGAAAGAAACGGCGCAATGCCTCAAGGTCACTCTTACAACGCCATACGGGGAAATCTAACAAAACTCCTAATCGTGAAAAAATAATAGATTGGATAATCGCCAGAATAGCACATAAGATAATCTCTTTTATAATGTCTATTACAGAAAGGATAAGACTATCAGGGAATCCTTCACCAGAAAGACCTAAATATAATGAAAATAATTCATAGAAAAGAAATAATAAGCTGTGAAGGGCAACATAGGTGACTCCCAACAAAACTACATTTGAGATTTTACCCTTCAATCGTTCCCATTCCATAAAATACAAAACCTTCCTTAAAAAACTATTTATTGTTTATACGTTTCTTAACTACTCCAAGATAGCATCGAGATTAAGTAATATTGAATAATTACTTTAATATTTTATAATATCCAGCAAGATAATTATACTTCTTTTGCTTACCTTTGTTAACTTTATCTTATGGTTTGTTTTATCTAATTAGGGATTGTTAAATAAATACCTATACATTTTCGTTTATTTGATTAAACAGCACAGTTACAAATCAAAGCAGAAATAGGGAAAATATATGCGAGCATATTTGTTGGTTTTGACAAGTTTCTTTGTAATCTTCTTGCAAGAAATTACTTATGCAGACCGTGTTGAGTTTTCTAATGGCGATATTCTTACAGGAACTATTGTAGAGATTAATGAGAATTATTTGGTTATCAATACAGACATTGCGGGCATTTTGACTATAAAACGTAAAGATATAAAGAAAATAGAATCTACTTCGCTTGTTGAGGTGACTTACTCGTCAGGAGAAACCTTTCAAGGAACACTGCATGTATCGGGAGATAAATATATTGTTCAGGAAGGGAAAGAGAAAAAGATAATTCTATGGGAAGAAGTAAAAAAGATTGCACCTTTATCAACAAATGAAGATGCAGAAGGAGACCCACTTATTCAGAAAGATAAACGGAAATGGTCAGGAAACATTCGGGCCTCCGCTACACTTCAAAAAGGAACAACGGACACTATAACTATGGAAAGCGGGATCGCTATTTCTGGAAGAAAGAGAAAGGATTCGATAAATATAGAATTAGACGGTGCCTATGGAGAAGTGGAACAACAGATTAATACTCGTAGATATGGTGGAAAGTTTCGTTATCAATACTACCCTAAAGAGAAGTGGTA
>JAIWNQ010000195.1 GCA_020216745.1 Candidatus Hydrogenedens sp. | reverse complement strand
TATATATACAGACACAAATGCGGAACGAGATGAAAGCAGAAAATTAGGTTTGCGGGGGCAAATAGGTGGTGGGACTGGATATGAAATTATTTCACAACCACGTCAGACATGGGCTCTGGAAGGTGCGTTAATGTTAACCCACGAAGAATGGCTTCCTTATGTCCCTTATGAAAAGGATAAGGTTAAGGAACAAAATTTTCAAGATGGACTTAACAAAATTACACAGGCTTCCCAAAGATTAATTCAGTCTCCAGAAGATATAACAAGTTTGGGGGATATAATTGGGGGAACAATCAACATGTTAAATCCATTAGGCAATAATGAAAAGACAAAACAGGATTATACCAGCTTAAAACTTGGGAGCAACTATACAAGAAAGATATTTAATTCAGAATTGTCTCACTCACTAACGTTTGAACCTAATCTCGAACATATTGATAATTACCGGCTTTGCTCTCTCACAACTCTCGTAACACCTGTCTCTAAAAATTTAAGTATCGACCTAACTTTATCCAATGATTACGATAGCGAACATCAAGAACGACGCATTGAACCTTGGGAACATAGACTTTCCGCAGGAATTAGATATGATTTTGGCAAAAAAGATTAATGTCCCAATTCCTTAGTGATGCTCATAAAAAATAAGTGCAAAAATTCAGGTGTAAACCTTGATACAATTTAGGGGAGGCGGAAATTAAGTGTTATCGGCTTTCCATTCCGTATTACCTGAACAGATAATTCCTTCACACCTTTAAGCTGTTCATATATTGGCATAATTTGAGAGAAGTCATTTATTTGAATACCATTCACAGACGAAATAATATCACCATCTTGGAAACCAAGAGCATTAGCATAAGGGATTTGGTTAATATTTGGGACTGCCAAGCCGATAGCATTTCCTGACGAATCTTTTGCCACTGTAGGCAGATGCTTGCTTAACAATTCATTTGGGTCTACTTTTACTTCATTAAAATTGATTTTTGAAACATCTACAAAGGGTGCATTCGAAGTAGAAAATGTGCCTTTGTATACTTCATTCCCCTTGGCTTTTAGCACCTTCTTTTCCTCTTTTTCTTCCGTTTTCTTCTCTTCTTTCTTTTCCACTTTATAGGTTATCTGTGCTAACCCTTTACCTCTACGATAATCCCATGGAGATAATGGAGACATATCAGCCCATAAACCTTTTTTCTGTCGAATAGCCTCTGCACAAAGTTTTTTCAGTTCAATTGCTTCTTTTGCGTTCTCCTCATCCCACCACGCATAACCTTCCTTAACCATCAATTCTTCAACATTAGTAGCATCGTCTGTCTGAACATGAGCAACCTTATTGCCGATACTATCTTGTGTCAAAATATCAATGTTTACTTCTTTATCTTTTATAAGGTCTGAAAGAAATTTTTTTGCCTCCTCAAAATAGTTTTGGCCTTGTTCAGGGCTATCTATACCGTATATTCTTATCTTGAATTCTTGTGAATCATCGATACCTTGAGCAGTAAACAGGTCTCCTTCAGAAATTTCTATGACCTTTACTTTGACTATGTTTTCCCCCGCTAAAAACAGGTGCAATGTAAATATGAATATGGCGAGGAGAATTATTGTATTTCGTGTGTTGCAATTAGTCATAACTATCCCTTTATATATCCTCCCTATATTCTACAACAAAAGGGACAAAACATGCATACATAATTAACGAAACATGTTATTACGAAGGTCGGTGTATTATTAAAGGATGTAATTTAATTTGAAACGCTGGCTACAAGAGAGAAATAACGAAACTTACTCCCGTATTCTTGTTCATACCAATTATTAAATATGGGGGCATACTTTATAATCCACTCATAGGTGGCTTCGTATTTCATGTCTCTACCATGCTTTTCAGACTCAATCCAAACATGTCGCTCAATCTCACGTTTTTGCAAGATATTTTTATGAAGCACTTTAATGTGATGGGGTGAAAATTCGCATAGGTATTGTATCATTTCATTAATGATATCGTCTTCGATGGAAAACTCGATAAATTGATAAAGATTGGAGAGAAACAAATCACGATTACAACCTACTGATAGGAAGGCTTTACCATAACAACAGTCATCATTCACAACATAACTCCTTAACTATAAATCCATTTTATACTTAACGATATATATAAAGACTTTAAATAATTTAACATATCTAAAATTAAAAATCAAGTTTTTTTGTCAATATTTTATATCTCTATTATTAAAATTATACCTTATACTTGCTAAATTGTGTCAATATATGTTATTTTTGTTTTGAACTTTCCATGTTTGTTTGACTAACTTCATTACCAAAATTTAAGATACTTATTGCCTTAACCTGCCCCTGATTTAGGTTGATTTTAATCTTAAATTCTTTGAATATCTTGATTTTACTGAACAGATTATTTATTTTCTCAGGGTTACGAAACTTGAATATGTTTGACTCTTGTAATGGTAGTAAAGAATTTTCAAACTCCGTTATTAGTTTTTCAGGTTTCAACTGGAGGATAAAAGATGAACTGTTTTCTTGGTTAGATATCTGGGATTTGAGGTGCTCAGTAAGTAAGTTTCCAAGTTCCGCATTGGTATAAAAGATTAGTTGATTCTCTGAGCAATTAATATGTAAATCTGTCTGCGAACTTCCGAACATCGGGAAAATAAATTCATTTGCTTTCTCAGTCGGCAATATTTTATTTTTTTCTCCCAATATGTTCACATTTATACGTGTAAGTGATTGGGTAAAACTTTCGCATATATTGGGCTGTGTTGTTGCAACTATACAATATTTAGGCATAAACGGGATAATTTCATCTACATAAAAGCCATCCAGCGAAAGATAGAACTGATTATTGACTAAAGGAGAAAAGGTTTTTATCCAATCCAATAGAGAAATTTCTTTTTCTATTGGAGGAACAAGTATATCCGTTGTTGTAGGAATTGTTTCAAAAGCCCGAATCCATGTCTTTAAGGGGACTCCTGTGTCAATTGCACATGAAAATGAGCCCTCTATCGGTTCCCGAATAGGTTTTGAAATTAATTGAGCTAATAATAAAGTCCATGGTTTTTCAGGGTCAGGATGGATAGTGGCTTCACTTTTCACACCTAACTGAGTTTCTGTTAATCCTATATAGAATTTTACTTCGGGAATTAAAGATTTTATATTTTCCCAAGGTATTTTTATTGTCCCCCATGCGAGGTGTTTTTCCTGATTTTTTGAGATTTCTGCAGAAAGGATTGTTTCGGATTGCGTTCTGATATCTTGGGTAATGGAATTAATCATTGTTTGCCTGTTTGGAGATAATAATAGAACTCGTCCTTTTCGTGTGTAATAAAGTTTTTGGTCAGGTAAAAATTTTAAATTTAACCCACCTGCCCAATCTGTTTCTACTGTGTGGGATAAGGTAAATAACGTTTCAAGGACACAGCCGACTCTGGATAAGCGAACGATAATTAAATAATCATTAAATGTATCGAGATCATTAATAGAAAAATAGAAGAAGTCATAGATTAAATGTTTGACGACCCATAAAGGAATTTGCTCTTGGTCTGATAATAACTGCTTTACCTTTATAGCTGGAGAATTTGGTTCAACTAAGTTCCATAACGGCGTATTTGCGAGAAGCATCCGATTTTGCATTAATCGAGGACTGAAAATCTGGAAATTTGTCTGCTTTGGAATAAAATTTTCTGCAGGATATGAATCTCTTGATAGCCAGAGGGTTAAAATAATTGCAAGTAAAATCAACACAATAAATAGATTAAGTAAAAACTTAAAAATTCCTCGGCTATGCCTTCGCGTACCATATTTCGGGGTTGAATATACCCGTAACGTTTCGCTCATATCTGTTTTTAGTTGTTTAACTCCATTGATATATAACTTGATGGTTTTCCATCATCTCTTCTTATCGTTATCCATATCTTTTTTTCAGTAGGTTCAAAAATTACAGTGCACCTACTTTGTTCATTCCATATCTGAGGAAGTGAAACGTCCTCCTCATCAGAAAATGTCATTATGGCTTTTAATTCGTCCGTACTTATAATTCGCTCCTCCTCAACCTTCTTAAGTAATATCGAATATCTCTTTACTGTAGTTTCAGATGAAGACACTAATGAACCACACCCCAATACAACACCTTGATTTTTCAATGCCTCCGTAGAAATATCTTCCGAAGGATGTGAGGGGAACGTTTGGGCTACCCATTTTCCTTTTGCGTTTTTACCAGCAATGATAGTGTGATACCCAGCTGGAAATTTTATTTTTTCTACTTCACTAATCACAGTTTCAAAGTTTGTTAACTTTGACAAGATATGTTTCAATGTAAATTCAGGTCCTGGGTTTTTCTCAGATAAATCCAATTTGCTCGTATCACGTGTGACTGATAGTACAATTCCTGCTTCATTCATCCCACATAAGGTACCATAAAACCATGGGAAACTTACTTCTACAAACTTAATACCATCGTTTGGTTGATGGTAAAAAACAGTTGGCGTTTCACTTTCAGCCCAGTCAATTGTATGCCCTATCAATAAATCTTTTGCTCCAGCGCGTTCTCCAAATACTGCGATAGCAGTGCATAAAGGCGTGTCAAATAATGGGTTATAAGTCTGGGCAGTTTTTATATTGAGTGCATTTTGTAAAAGCCATATTTTATCGAAGGCTACTTCTGTCCCGTCAGAAAGACCTGTCAGCTCTTCAATTACATCTGGATGCACCATAGAAGCCCATGGACGAATGCTAATAGCCATTGCTGGTAGGATAATACTACTTGCATCAATCCATGAAGTTGGCAAGGAAGATAATAATCCTTCTTCGGGCAGATATTTGCCTTCTTTTACTGGGGATAAAATAAGTTGTTCATATCGTTTCTGAACAATCTCTTTATATAATCTTCCCCGTGTAAGTCCTCTCTGGTAAGGTGTTCCAGTTAACCGCATGATACTTATCCCAATATCTGTCTGTTCTCTCTCAGGTAGAGTGGTGTTATCTATCTGCTGTTTGAACTGCTCCGCTCCTAATACGTTAAGACAGGAATTAATAACCCATTGTTCCGCTTGCGGTCCAAAGAAATGCATCCCTGCTTCATAAGTGCGGTCAAATAAAAGGTGCTTGGGCACAAAATATAAAAGGTAATCATTAGACAAGCCCACAGTAAAATGGGCTTTGAACCCTGCCATAATCGCAAGTTCTCTTAACTGAAGTGCATATTCAACACATAGCTCACCAGGAAAGAAAGAAATCGCGAGGTCATTGATCTGTAATGATTGGAACACTATTTTTTTTGGGAAAAACTCAGCAATGCTCATGGGCAAATCAATTTCTTGTGAATTGAATTTTAGTTTTACATCTGAAAACGGTATGCTCTTTTGAGCGTCATAAATCCGTTGGGCTAATAATTGACCTACCTTCTCTGTTCTTGCCCACCCTGAAGTATTTTCTGGTGCTTGAATAGTTTGGTTTCCTTCCGCTCCATTCAAAAATAGGGGTACACATCCTGGACTGGCTAATTTTTCTATTTCACGATAAAAATAGCCTGGATAATCAGCAGAGAAGGAGAAAAAATCCTCATCACCAATAGACGTTGGGTGACCTGCCATATTCGCTACAATAGCAATCTCATTCCCATTTGCATCTTCCGAAACGATAAAACCGACTTGAGGGTCCATAGGACCACCTGAATAGCGTCGGTTACATGTTAAATCTGTCTGCTGGATAGTCCCATATCCTAATACTGCATTTTTTGCGTTATTTTTCGCTTCTCGAAGGGTTTGGGCAATAACTCGTGCAGTACGTTCAATTAGTTCGGGTATGTATCTTCCTGAAACAAAGCGAATTGGGTAATACTTACACATTCCACCAAAGCCATTATGTGTATGCGTTGCGGTCATGATAATGTTTGTAGGTGAAATATTGTCAGGTGCCATTGCAATAACGCGGTCACGAAGTTCACGGTCAATAACACAAAGGTCTAACGATACAATAAATACCTCTGTTTGGTCATCATTCAAATAAAGGACATGTACCCAGAGTGGGTCATGAACGGCACGTGCACCTTTCCCTAACCGTGCACCATACCCATTTAATGGCACACCTAAATCAGGTGTAATCTCCGCCTTGGCAGACCCTGCTTTCAAGGGATATGCTTTCAATGGGTAGATTAGAATTAGAAGTATGGTAATGCACAAAAAAAATTTTTTGACGTATAAAAAAAGCTTCCAATAATAATTTTTCATCTTTCGGTCTCAGGGTTTACTTTCCTATTTTAGCACTACCTATCATTAAGAATCGACTGAACAAACAAAAAGGACAAATGTCCTTACCAATAAATAAATTTACAGATATTATAAATATATCATTTTATTTTAATACCGTATCAGAATAGCGTTATATATAATTTGTATTTTTAATTATATCTAACACAAATCAGTACAAATAGCAATATAATGTAATGGAAAGATGAAATTATAATATTCTTAACTTCTTTTTATCGACCCTTATATTGAGGCTGTCTCTTATTTAAGAAGGCTTCAATTCCCTCACGAGCATCTGTCGTTTTGGCACATCGTTCAAAGGCTAATTTCTCAAGTTCACAAGCATGGGCAGGGTCTGCTATACGCTTTTGCTGTAACTTAATAAGTTGGCGGATACAAACAGGAGGCTTGCTGGCAAGAAGGTCTGCTAATTCCAGTGCAGTTTTCTTTAGTTCTTCAGGGGCTACCAATTTAGTAATTAACCCATATTTTAGAGCCTCATCTGCTGTGATACTTCTACCTGTTAACAATAAATCCATTGCTCTTCCTTCTCCAATAACCCGTGGTAATCGGAACGTTCCACCCCAACCAGGGATAATACCTAAGTTAATCTCTGGCTGTCCAAAATTAGCATTGGTCGAAGCTATACGGATATGACATGCTAATGCAAGTTCGCATCCACCACCTAATGCAAAGCCATTTACTACCGCAATAACAGGTTTTAAGCATGTCTCTATCCGATTCATCGTTTTAATTCCTTGGGATAACATTTTCCCTTCTCCCATCGGGTCATCTAAATCCTGAGCAATGGTTGGAATATCTGCCCCAGCTGCAAAAAACTTACTTTCTCCTCCCGTAATTATTACAACCTTAATATCAGGACTTGTCTCTGCTTCTTCAATCGCATGATAAATTTCAGCCAACAACTCACGGGATAGAGCATTAACCTTAGGCCGATTTAATGTAATCCAAAAACAGGAATTAACCTTTTCAGTAATTAAAAACTGATAACTCATAAACAACTCCTTGTTAATATTTATTATTATTCTAACTATTCCAAATAAAGTTTACCAAAAACCACAAAAACAAATCACCTTGATTTTATCACTTTCATAATTTCATATTCGTGACAGCAGAAGATATATCTTTTTAAAACTCCACATAAATTGTTAAGTAATTCCTTTATTTTTGAATTCTGAAATAACTCGTTTTATCCTCTTAATATTTATTTAGCATTTACATTACACACATTACAAAATGAACCCAAAAATGAAGGATTTGATTTCTGCATGGGATTAGGAGTATGCTAATGTAAAATTGGGCTGTTTCGTTTATGGTTGAGACTTCCCAGTAAATTTAAAAATAAGCCATTTTAAAGGAGATAACTACATGTTAATGTCGGAAAAAAGTAAGTGTTTAATGATTGTTTCAAGTGTTGTTCTATGTGTTGCTATGTTGTTCAGTGGTTTAGTATTAGCTCAAGATGAGCCGAAATCGGAAAAGCCAAAATTTGAAACAGATGTGGACAAACTTTGTTATACCTTAGGTGTTAATGTTGCAAAAACATTCCAGATGTTAGATACAAAACCAAACTTAGATATGTTAGTTCGAGCCATCAACGATGTTTTAGAAAACAAAGAAATAGCGATGACTGAGGAAGAGATGCAAAATTGTATCCGTTCTTTCCAGCAGAACTTAATGAACGCCCAGATGAAGAAACGAGAAGAAGAAGCAGTGAAGAATGAGCAGGAAGCAAATAAGTTTTTAGAAGAAAATAAAACAAAGGAAGGTGTCGTCACTCTTCCAAGTGGGCTTCAATATAAGGTTTTAAAAGAAGGAACAGGACCGAAACCGAAAGAAACGGACACGGTAACTGTTCATTACAAAGGAACCTTAATGGATGGTACTCAGTTTGATAGTTCTTATGACCGTGGTGAACCTGCAACATTCCCTCTAAACCGTGTTATTAAAGGTTGGGTTGAAGCCTTACAACTTATGCCTGTAGGTTCGAAATGGATGCTTTACATCCCGCCAAATCTCGCTTATGGCAAAGATGGAAATCAACGTATCCCACCAAATGCCTTACTTCAATTTGAGGTGGAACTGTTAGAGATTAAACCTGCGGAAGAGCAAACTGACACAAATACAGTTGAATTGCCAAAGCAATAAATAGTTTTCCAGACTATCTCAAATATGTTAGAAAAGAGCAATTAGATAAACTTGGTGTTATCCTTCGTGTGCTTCAGGTGCTTTTTTCAAATACGCTACTAAAATCGTAATATAAATAAGGATAACAACAACAGGTATAATCATTGTGCCCCAAGTGGGATTTTCCACATTCCAGGGACCCACAGAATAATCAATTTCTAAAACGCCAGCATTACTTTTTGAAAACAGAGTACCTAAAGTGCTCCCTAACAATCCATGGATAAAACCCAGGGCGACAAGATTACGATTTCTATCTTCCATAAAAACATAGACTAATACAATCCCTAAAATCCATGTTGCAGCCACCAGTCCGTAAGAATCGATGTGAATCATTCCGAAGCATGATGCACTTAATGTCGCTACCAACATCCTTTTTTTATCCCTACAATAAAAATATCCATAGACAAGCCCCATAGGGAAAAAGAAGACTGCCAACCATAGAGCAAGGCGTGCCCAGATAGACGGTGAAGGAATCGCCTCTGGTCCATAAGCAATGGATATACTTATAAAAGCAAAGGCAATGGCTCCTAAAGCACCTAATATCCCAAAATATAATGTTTTAATTAACTGCTTTTTTCCAGTGATCACGTTTTCGGAATGTGTGGAAGGAGCAAACGCTTTGCGAAATCGTGTGCCGAAGTAGGAACTAAACAACAACTGTTGGACAAAACCCCAAAAAACATACCCAAACACACCCAAAGCCCATTGCGATACGCTTAAATGCTCAAAGGCTGACGAACCACGTTGAATATACGCAGAAATAAAGATAACAAATAACAATGGAAGGGATACAATCATTGCAGTGCGAAAGGCAGTATGAAAATTGTCGTATCGGATAGCACAAAACGTGATTAAGAATGAGATGACACTTCCAAACACAAGTACGAATATCACACCAGGAAACTGTGTCGGAAGTTTATATACGTCTACCTGAAAACCAAAGAAACGAATTATTACCTGGAGTTGGAAAAACCGTGCTACATGGTACCATTGTTGGTAATTGATAATATTTAATCCAACGAAAACGATTAGTGAGATAACAATAATTGCTATTCGTCGGTATACAGAACCTGTAGATACAAGTCGCCAATACTGCATTGGATTACCCAATCCCCACGATTGTGTTGTGTCTTTATGTACAGCAGGTGCTACTAATAGCAAATAAGCACCCCCAAAAACTAATAGAAGATTTACTAATACATTTATGGACTTAATTTGTAAAACAACCCCAAATGGATAAGCCACAAGCCACAAGGCACATAAAATAACGAGCATAACAGTCATGGCTTCAATAAAATTTTGTTTCCGTGAATATCGTTCTCGCTCCCAATCGCCTGCAGTTGTTTGAATTAAACGAACCTTTGTAGTGGTGTGTGCATCGGGCATGCTCAATTAAAGACCTCAATTGATGTTTAGATTTAAAAGTATTGAAATTGATTTATAGATAACGGCTAACCACCGCTAATCCACGGGCTACACTGGTAAATGTGTCACGAAGAACAATTTTTTCTGGGCTATAACGTTCCTTTAACATTTGTTGAATT
>JAIWNQ010000194.1 GCA_020216745.1 Candidatus Hydrogenedens sp. | reverse complement strand
AAACAGGTCGATGGGTCCAAATATGCACCTCTTTTACATTACCGATAGCACCACTCCAAATCATTTCACATAACTGACGAACACCATTACCACAATGACCTTGATTTCCCATTTGCGTCGCAACACCCATTTCACGCGCTGTTATAGTAAGTAAACGTGCTTCCGCTATAGTATGTGTTAACGGCTTTTGTACATATACATGTTTCCCCATCTTCATCGCCATATATGCTGCAGGGGCATGGGAATGGTCAGGGGTAGAAATTGTAACTGCGTCGATCTCCTTCATCTCTTCTAACATATTCCGATAGTCTTTGTACTTTTTCGCTTTCGGTAAACGATAAAATGCTTCTTCAGCACGCTTCCAATCGACATCACACAACGCTACAACGTTATGTCCAAGCTTAAAGCAACTCATAATGTCAGATAAGCCTTTACCTCCTGCGCCAATTGCAGCCACGTTCAGCTTCTCATTGGGAGATATTTTACGCGGGACTACTTGTGCCGTGTTCGGTGTTTGACCAGCTGTCTGACTAAATGCACCTGCGGAAATAACAGTTGTTGAAGTAGCTAAGAATGCTCTTCTTGTCATTTTTGACCACTCATTCTTTTTCATTGAAATTATCCTCCAAAATAAAAAGTTATTATTAAAAGGTTATTCCCATAATAAATGAATATAGTGTAATACAAACTTGAAAGTAAATTAAAAATGATGAGTACGGTTTAAATAAGTGAAACGTCTTTATGTGTCTTTATTATAGCGAAATGGTATAATCGTAAAACTCATATCCGTTTGAGGTAATAATTCACCATAGAGGACATCGTGAGATTCTTTTAGTAATAGCCTCCTACCGCAAACAGGACACATTATCTCAGAGCCTGGCCGTGTTTCTTCTGGAACGCGAATATGCGTGCTACAAAACGCACAGGCGATACTACGGCTATCACGTTTGTGATAATCTTGTAGAATGGAATGGATACGTCCCAAATTATATGCTTCAAGCAGGGCATCAACAATTTCAGGGTCTAACTGGGTTTCCTTCAAATCAATAATCTTCTCAATGGCAACTTCAGGTTCCATGCCCTTACGATAAGGACGATTACTTGTCATTGCATCTAAGGTATCCGCTACTGCGATTAAACGCCCTTCTATAGGAATCTCTTTACCTTTCAATCCATAGGGATAACCTTTACCATCATACCTCTCATGATGGTATAAACAGTAAGGGATAATGGACTGAAATAAAGATATATCACGAAGTAAATCCGCACCACGTACTGGGTGTATTTTCATTTTCTCAAATTCTTCCTCTGTGAGTGGACTCTCCTTCCGTAATATAGCATCATCAACGGCTATCTTTCCTACATCATGAAGAACACCTCCCATATATACCTCTTCAATTTTTTCTTCAGTCCAACCCAAAATTTTGGCAATCTCAATCGCAAAATTAGTCACCCGCCATGTATGGCCAATGGTATAGTGGTCTCGTAATTCAACAGCATTCGCAATCGTCGTTAATGTGTCCCTATAACTTTGCTTTATCATTTCAATATACTGGACATTTCGTAAAGCAATGGCGGCAGGGCCCGCTATAGCCACTAACATCTCAAGGTCCTCTTGTGTAAAGGCACGGGATGTCCCACGGGTATCGACATAAATCACACCTAAACAATGGTCTTGATAAACTAATGGGACACACATAGCGGAGGCAATTCGATGGAGAATAATACTACCAGAAACATTCCTAAATCGACTATCTTCCGCTGCATTTTGTGTAATAACTGCTTCTTTATTTTCGAAAGCTCGATTTACAATTGTTAAACTAATTGAAAAATCTTCCAAATTCGTACGGGTATAAACATGTTCGATAACAAGCCGTTTCTTTCGTTTATCCCAAAGTAAAATCGCCCCATTATGTGCAGGCAACAGGGAGAATATTTGTTCTATAATTTTTGTAAATAGATTCTTAAGGTTTTGTTCACTCACAATAATTTGATTGGCATTATAAACCGCCCTAAGTCGATTCTGAATAGTCTGAATATGTTCCTTTGTTGCGGTGTATTCTGGCAACTGGAAAAGAGTCTCATGAATATGACTGAGCGTTTCACTTTCTGTCTTTTCTTCTGTTGTAACTTCAAAACGGACAGGTGGTTCCGTATCGGCTGAACTTTGATGTACCTCTTCATATCGGATTAATTGTGTGCCAACGCGAAAGACATCTCCTGGTTTCAGAAAATACTCCGTAATTCGTTGACTTCCAACATAAGTTCCGTTGCCACTATTTAAGTCTTTTAACAAAGGACCTTCCTCAGTAATCTCAATAACTGCATGCTTCCGTGATACCTTCGGGTCGTCAAGAATAATAACATTTTCCTGGCTTCTACCAATAGTGATTGGCTCTTTTAATTGATACGCCATCCCTTTCTTTTTGCCTGTTAAAACGAGGAGCTGTGAATCCATTGCTTGTTTCCTTACTACTACTGTTCGTTTAAATTTTATCTAAAAAATGAACAAGAATGAAATCTTATTTGTTCTCATAATAATAAATTTAACAAAAGAAAGGTTAAACTTTATTTTTCAATCAAACAATTTTTTAATTCTCATCTCTATTATAATTCTATCAATTATAGAGGAGTGCTAACAAAAAAATGGCGCGCCCGGCGGGATTTGAACCCACGGCCCCTTGCTCCGGAGGCAAGTGCTCTATCCAACTGAGCTACAGGCGCACATACAATAGTTCTTCATTTATATATATTAGAATATCATAAATTCTGTATTTAAGTCTAAATAATATATATAACAGTTTTATTTAAAATCCTTTTTATACTATGTCTATTTAATTAAATCATTAATCTTATAAAGAAAACCTCTACAAAACAATTTAAGTACAACGTGTAAAATATAAAAGGTTTTGGTCAAAATAGTATTTTTTATTTTGCATATGTAATTTAATTGCTTTATAATTATATACCCGGGAGCCACTTCCGGGGTTAAATTATCAATTTTCAATCCTTAATTTTTAATTCAGGACGCATATCAATGCAAAATAACGAACGAATTACCGAAGGTTTATCATTTGATGACGTTTTATTAGAACCAGCATATTCAAAGATTTTACCACGGGATACAGATGTAAAAACACGACTTGCATGCAATCTCACATTAAACATCCCCATCATGAGTGCCGCTATGGATACCGTGACAGAATCACGGCTTGCAATTGCAATAGCACGAGAAGGAGGCATCGGGATTATTCACAAAAACCTGACCGCCGAAGAGCAAGCAACAGAAGTAGATCGTGTAAAGAGATCCCAATCAGGCGTTATTACTCATCCATTCACTCTATCTCCAAACCATACCCTTGCAGATGCAGAATCATTGATGTCTCGTTATCGTATTTCTGGTGTGCCTATTACAGATGAAAACGGTATTCTTGTGGGGATTCTAACCAATAGAGATTTAAGATTTGAAGAGAATTATTCGAAAAAAATATCCGAAATTATGACCCCAAAAGAGCGAATAATTACCGTACCACCAGGGATAAAATTAGAAGAAGCAAAATATATTCTACATAAACATCGCATCGAAAAATTACCCATTGTAGATGAGCTTGGACGTCTTGTAGGTTTACTTACTGTGAAAGACATTATTAAAGCAAAAGATTTTCCAAACCGATGTGTAGATGACATGGGACGTTTAAGGGTGGGTGCTGCAATAGGAGTTGGTGAAGATGAACTATCACGAGCAGACGCGTTAGTCGGTGCAGGGGTTGATGTTTTAGTTATTGATTCAGCACATGGACATTCTGCCCTTGTTTTGGAAATGGTGTCAGCAGTTAAAAAACGTCATCCTCACGTTCCTTTGATTGCAGGGAATGTGGTTACCGCGGAAGGTGCTCAGGCTTTAATTGATGCAGGAGCTGACGCAGTCAAAGTCGGTGTTGGACCAGGGGCTATTTGTACTACCCGCGTTGTAACGGGGGTTGGCGTTCCACAAATCACCGCTGTTCTTAATGTTGCCCGCCTCTGTCATGAACAGAATATCCCTGTAATATCCGATGGTGGGATAAAATACTCTGGAGATATTGCAAAAGCCATCTCTGCTGGTGCAGATGTCGTTATGATTGGCAGTCTCTTCGCCGGTACAGAGGAAAGCCCCGGTGAACGTGTTTTATACGAAGGTAGAACATATAAACTTGTCCGCGGGATGGGGTCTATCAAAGCCATGCAACGTGGAAGTAAAACAAGATACATGCAATTTGAAACTGAAACCACAAAACTTGTTCCAGAAGGTATTGAGGGGCGAGTTCCATACCGCGGTGTCCTGGCGGATGTCATTCATCAACTGGTCGGTGGATTACGTGCAGCAATGGGTTATTGTGGTTGCCCTGACATAAAATCTCTACAAGAAAAAACCAGATTAATCCGAATAACCTCTGCTGGTATAAAAGAAAGTCATCCTCATGATGTAACTATCACAGAAGATGCTCCAAATTATCAAATACCGAGGTAATAATTTATGGAATATAACGGACCCGTTATTGTTGTCTTAGATTTCGGTGCTCAATATAGCAAACTTATTGCCCGACGTATTCGTGAATCAGGTGTGTATAGCATTATCTTGCCTTACAACACATCTTTAGAGAAAATTAAATCGCCAAACTTAGTGGGACTTGTGTTAAGTGGGGGTCCAGCGAGTGTTCATCAGCCGAACGCTCCTTTACCAAACCCTGAAATTTTCAAACTCAACGTTCCTATTTTGGGGATTTGTTATGGTGTGCAAATATTTGCCCATCTTCTCGGTGGGAAAGTGGAACCAGCAACACAAAAGGAATATGGTATTGCTTACCTTAAACATAAAAATCATTCTGAATTATTAAAGGGTATCCATAAAGAAACACCTGTCTGGATGAGTCATGGAGACCATGTTACAGAATTACCACCAGGTTTTACCCCAACAGGAGCCACTGCAAATTGTCGATACGCAGTTATCGAAAATTATGAACAGAAATTTTATGGGGTCCAATTTCATCCAGAAGTGGTCCACACACCAGAAGGACAAAAAATCATATCAAACTTTGTGCATAACATCTGTAAAGCAGATTCTTCATGGACAATGGGTAATTTTATAACCCACACAGTGCAGGAATTGAAAGAGAAAATTAATGGGAAAAAAGTACTATGTGCTTTAAGTGGTGGCGTCGACTCAAGCGTCACTGCTGTGTTGCTTCATCGGGCAATTGGTGATAATTTACATTGTGTTTTTGTAGACAATGGCTTGCTTCGTAAAGGCGAGCCTGAAATGGTAGAAAAGATATTCCGCGATAATTTCCATATTAATCTACATTGTGTAAAGGCACAAGACCTTTTCTTGAACCAATTAAAAGGAGTTACAGAGCCAGAACAGAAAAGGAAGATTATCGGTTCACTATTTATTGACGTTTTTGAGAAGGAGGCAAAAAAATTGGGAGACTTGTCTTTCCTTGCTCAAGGAACATTATACCCGGACGTGATTGAGTCTGTTTCTGCAACTGGGGGTCCATCATCAACAATAAAAAGTCATCACAATGTAGGGGGATTACCAGAAAAAATGAATCTACAATTAATAGAGCCTCTTCGTGAACTATTCAAAGATGAAGTCAGAGATGTGGGAAAACAATTAGGGATTCCAGAAGAGATTATACATCGCCATCCGTTTCCGGGACCGGGGCTTGCTGTGCGATGTATCGGCGAAGTAACCGAAGAACGATTGAATACCTTACGCGAGGCAGATGCTATTTTTATAGAGGAAATTCGAAAAGCAGGATTATATAATCAAATCTGGCAGGCTTTTGTATGTTTGTTACCCGTAAAAAGTGTCGGAGTACAAGGGGATGAACGAACTTATAAAGAGGTGTGCGTCCTTCGGGCGGTAACTTCCGAAGATGCCATGACCGCAGATTGGTTCCGTTTTCCTCATGATGTAATTCAAAAAGTTGCCAGTCGCATTTGTAACGAAGTTCATGGAATTAATCGCGTTCTAATAGATGTTACCTCAAAACCACCTGCAACTATAGAATGGGAATAAACCTCGAAGGTTCTCTCCGCAGGTATCTGCTCCCATTTTAGGGATGGCAATGTGATTATAAAATAATAAGCCTTATATTCCCGTCTTTTCACGTAAAATATTTACAGAATCCGTCTCTTCCCAGCGGAAACCTTGGTCTTCACGACCAAAATGCCCATAACTGGCAGTCTTTTTGTATTGCGGTTTGCGAAGATTAAGGAATTCGATAATAACCGCAGGACGGCAATCAAAAACTTCTTGTAATATCTTTGCTAACTTTATATCCTCAATTTTACCAGTGCCGAAAGTAGATACATTTATAGATACAGGTTTTGCAACACCGATAGCATAAGCCAACTGAACCTCACAACGGTCTGCAAGTCCAGCCGAGACGATATTTTTAGCAATATATCGTGCCATATATGCTGCACTGCGGTCTACCTTTGTCGGGTCTTTGCCACTGAAAGCACCCCCACCATGTCGACCCATCCCACCATACGTATCAACAATGATTTTCCTACCTGTAAGCCCACAATCACCTACCGGACCACCTGTAACAAATCGGCCTGTCGGATTAACAAAATATTTTATATCTCCCTTGACCAATTCTTTTGGTAATGTCGGTTTAATAACGTTTTCAACAATTGCCTCTTCAATTTCATCATGCTCTTTTTTCAATTCTTGTGGTGTAGGGTTTAATCCACCATACAAGGGAAGGTGTTGATTCGACACCACTACTGTGTCGATACGAACTGGTTTCCCATTAACGTATTCAACAGTAACTTGGGACTTTCCATCTGGCATTAACCAGGGGAGAATCTTCTCTTTACGCATTTTACGAAGTTGTAAACCTAACTTATGGGCTAACGATATTGGTAATGGCATTAATTCAGGAGTTTCACGAACCGCAAAACCGAACATCATCCCCTGGTCGCCAGCACCTTGTTCATGGTCTGATGACGCATCTACACCACGGGCAATATCGACAGACTGTTTTTCAAGGGCAACAAGAATTGAGCATGTTTCACCATTAAAACCAACATAACCCGAACCATAGCCAATATCCAAAATGGCTTGCCGAACTACTGAGGTAATATCAACTTTAGCGTGTGTAGTTATCTCACCTGCTACAACACACAAATTCGTTTTAACTAATGTTTCACATGCAACACGGCTATAGGGGTCCTGTTCTAACATGGCATCCAGAACTGTGTCCGAGATAATATCCGCTACCTTGTCAGGATGCCCATCCGTTACGGATTCCGATGTAAATAAAATTCCTTCTTTGTTCATCATAACTATGCCTTTATTTTGCTTTTAGGTATACACTTCTATTTTTGCTCATACTTTACGAGGTGCCACCACGATATTTTGCGGTTAATGCAGCGGGGTCTAATTTCACACCCGGACCCATTGTAGAACAGATACAACACGTTTTTAAGTAAGTACCTTTAAGGGAAGCAGGGCGTGCTTTTATAATTGCAGAGATTACAGTCGCCGCATTTTCTTCAATCTGTTCCGGTGTGAAGCTTGCCTTTCCGATAGGGACATGGATATTTGCGTTTTTATCTACACGGAACTCTATTTTACCTTTCATGATCTCGGCAACTGCAGAGCCTATGTTAGGAGTAACAGTTCCCGCTTTAGGACTGGGCATTAATCCACGTGGACCTAAGATTTTACCTAATTTACCAACCTGTCCCATCATATCCGGTGAAGCTACTGCCGCATCAAAGTCTAACCAACCGCCCTGCACTTTTTCGATAAGGTCTTCTGCACCAGCTTCAATAGCACCGGCTTCTTTAGCTGCTTTGATTTGTTCTTCTTGTTTACAGAAAGCAACGACTCGAATTTTCTTGCCTGTCCCATGGGGCAAAGATACCGCACCACGAACCATTTGCTCAGCATGTCTGGGGTCAACACCCAATAGGAAGGCTAACTCAATCGTCTCGTCAAACTTGGCAGTAGCACATTCTTTTACAATTCGTGCCGCTTCGGATAGGGAATAATAGCGGGAACTATCAACCTTTTTATATAGTTCCCTCATTCGTTTACTGACTTTTGCCATTTTTTATCCTCCTGTGGTTCAATCGGACAGGTTTGCTGTCCTCCCACGGTTAAGAGTTACTAAATATTTATGACTTTTAATGTTATTTTACAACGATGCCCATACTTCTTGCGGTTCCGCGAATCATGCTCTTTGCTGTTTCAAGAGAACCAGCATTAAGGTCAGGCATCTTTAATTTTGCAATTTCCTCGATTTGTGCTTCTGTGACTTCACCCACTTTGTTCCGATTAGGTTCACCTGAACCCTTGGCTAATTTGGCTGCCTTCTTTAATAAAACGGCGGCTGGTGGTGTTTTGGTAATAAAGGAAAAGGATTTGTCCTCAAAAATAGATATAACGACAGGGATAATCATACCCTGTTGGTCTTTAGTCCTGTCGTTAAATTGACGGACAAAGTCCATAATATTAACCCCATGTTGTCCTAACGCAGGACCTACGGGCGGTGCAGGGGTTGCTTGCCCTGCTGGAACTTGTAATTTTACAATGGCTTTTAACTTTTTAGGAGGCATATTTTTTACCTTTCATTTTATCTCAATCAAAATGTTTCTACTTGCCACGTTTCAACTTCTATTGTTGTAACTCTATTAAAAATTTCGACGGATATTTTTAACGCACCACGTTCGGCGTTGATTTCTTCAATTTTACCGACAAAGTTAGCAAATGGTCCTTCTACAATTTTTACACGGTCACCAACAGAAAATTCCAATTTGGGTTTAGGAGCCTCTTCTTCTCCAGTCATAATAGCGATTATACCTTCCACTTCTTCATCGGGAATAGGTGTTGGGACGTTTCTTCGACTACTGACAAAACCAGTAATCCCCGGCGTCTCACGTATTAACGACCAGACATCTTCATATTTTTCAGGATGCTCCGGCAATTGCACAAGCACATAGCCCGGAAAACATTTATGTTCGACCACCTTTGGTGTTCCACCACGTCGTTCGGTTACTCGTTCTTTAGGGACCAACACATTAACCACTAAATCCTCTATTCCCCGTTGCTTTGCACCCTTAATAAGTTTATCACAAACTTCGTATTCCTTTGCGGTAAGAACATGAAGGGCATACCACCGGCGAGGAATTCCGTCTTCAGGAACAGGCCTTAATAACTTTTCACGTGTAGGCACTGTTCCAACATCGGAACTTTCTGCTCCTTCTTTCTTAATTGTTGTTTCTTTTTTATCACGTTCTGTCACCGATGGTCTCCTTGTTATTAGTCTTAAGAGGCTATTCCGAGAATAAATAACATTACTTGGGCAAAGGTAACATCAAAGGCAAAAATAATTACCGCCATAATCACCAACATAATCATAGTTACCTTTGTCGAAACTTTCAAATCATCTACAGTTGGCCAGGTAACTTTTTCTAACTCCGATTTAACTTCGAGAAGAAAGTTCTTCGCCTTAACATATAATGCTTTAAGCCCACGTTCCTGTTTTTCTTCTACGCTTAATACTGTTTTTGACATGTGTATTTACCTTCTAAAAATTTATCTTTTCCTTCAACTTTATATTCAAAGTACTGGCAGGCCTGGAGGGACTCGAACCCCCAACCTTCGGCTTTGGAGGCCGCCGCACTACCAATTGTGCTACAGGCCTGCATCCTTCAAAACTAATTTTATTTCATTTCACGATGTACTGTGTGCTTACGGTCAAATTTGCAAAATTTCTTTATTTCCAACCTCTCAGGATGTTTTCTCTTTTCCCGAGTGGTTGTGTAATTCTTACGTTTACATTCCATACATTGTAATATTACTTGTTCCCGCATGGGAGTCTTTCCTCATATTATTATATTATATATTATTATTCAATGATTTTACTTACGACGCCAGCACCAACAGTGCGTCCACCTTCTCGGATAGCAAACCGTAACTGCTCCGCCATCGCTATCG